>JAEWMT010000014.1 GCA_023393095.1 Bacillota bacterium | reverse complement strand
GCTTAATGTATCAGATAAGCCAGCCTTTGTACAGTCAAAGGACATAACCATCATGTCGCCGTCTAAACCAACCTTATAACCTGCTGCTTCGATTGCATCGATTGCACCGAATGCTTCATTATCGTTCTCGCAATAAACAACATTGATCTTATCACCGAACTGTTTTAACATAGACTCCATAACTTCCTGGCCTTTTGCCTGTGTAAATTCACCTGTTGTTTTTTGTAAAAGCTTCCAATTACTATGAGCTGCAACTGCATCTTCGAGACCTTTTGTACGTCCGATCTGAGCGGAAGCACCGATTGTTCCCTGGATATCAACGATATTAACTGTGTCCTTATCTTTGCCTGCTGCCTTAAGATAAGAGTCAAGCCAAGCTGCTGCTTTTTTACCTTCTAATTCGAAGTTAGAACCAACCCAAGCGGTGAATAAGCTGTCATCGGATACATCAACCATACGGTCAACGATTATTACAGGGATACCTGCATCCTTTGCTTCCTTTAATACAGTGTCCCAACCTGTCTCAGTTACAGGTGCAAGAACTATGTAATCAACTTCTTGCTGGATAAAGTTACGGATTGCAGCAATCTGATTTTCCTGTTTCTGCTGAGCATCATCAAAGATAAGCTCATAACCGTTTGCTTCACTAAAAGTTGACTTCATGGATTCTGTATTAGCGGTACGCCAATCAGATTCTGCACCAACCTGTGAAAAACCTACCGTAATTACATCCCCACCCTTGTCACCGTCCGGTGCTTGTGTTGCTGCAGCAGTATCAGCGCCCTTTGTAGGTGTTGCGGGATCAGTGGTTGTAGTTTTTTCCTTGGAACTACAAGCCACTAGTGATAACATCATCATTACTGTCATCACAACTGCAATAATACTTTTTTTCATTTATAAATCCTCCTTTATATTTTGTAGCTAATTATTATTATAATTATTTCTGTACAAAGCTCCATAAAGATTCTTATCGACAATGTTTGAAAATTTATTATTCCTAAATTTTAGGTGATTTTTTTATGATTTTAGTTCAATATTTTTAGGTATATGTACAATTACCGTTGTACCGCTGCCATATTCCGATTCAATATCAATTCCATACTCATCACCGAAAAATAGTTTAATTCTTTCATGTACTGCAGTCAGACCAAATCCTACTCTCTCTGAATGCTCAAGAGCCATTTTTAGGGTTTGCAGCTTATCAGGTCTAATTCCAATGCCATCATCCGTAACATACAGAAAAATATCATTTTCTCTTTCCTTGCAAATAATATTGATTGTACTCTTTCCTCTTTTCTCTTTTACGCCATGATATAATGCATTTTCAGCCAGCGGCTGCAGCGTTAATTTCGGAAGCTTAACCTCCATCAATTCCTCAGGAATATCAATCGTAAACTCCAAGATATCCTGATATCTTACATGTTGAATATCAAGATAACTTCGGGTATGTTTAATTTCCTCCTCCAAATTGATTACATCCTGTCCCTTAGATAGAATTGTACGGAAAAATACGGATAAATCGCCTAACATTGCAACTGCTTCAGTATGCTTGTCCGATTCCACCAGCCATACAATGGTATCCAACGTATTATATAAAAAGTGTGGGTTAATTTGCGCCTGTAAAAGCTTAAACTGCATTTTATGCTGCTGCTTCTCTTCTTCCTTTACACTGTTAAGTAACAGCTGAATTCTTTCTGTCATCTGTTGAATACCCTGATCCAATTGTGATATTTCATTATATTTAGTCCTCGTTTCAGGAATAGCAAATTCTCCGTTACCGACCAGCTTCACATTATTACACAATTTGCTGATCGGAATCGTTACACTTTTTGAGAACTTAAGACCGAAATAGAGCAAATAGAATACAGTCCCGCATACAAACAAAAAAGCAAGCAGCATAACGATTCGAACATCATTTTTCATTTTTTGTTCAATGGATGACATATATCCGGCTTCATAATAGATGTAGTCAATCATTTTCCCTTGAATTAGCTTTGTTAATACATAGATATTGTTTTCCAGCTGTAACATCCGGCTGTCATAATCCTTGGTTTGACCAATCATATACATCTTATTCTTTAGATTATTACAGTAATCCAACATGTTTTGAAGCGTTTTCCTGCTTTCCTTCCCGTAAGTCGTCTTCGTTAGAGAATTTGCAAGCTGAATCGCATCCTCCACATCGGCTATCGGAAGAGTCGTTTGCAGCTTGCTATCAACCGAATAGTAATACATTTTTAAATCAACCGTTTGCTTAAAATCCATATTAAATTTACTGCTGGCATTTACATTGTGGGTAATTTCGGAGTATTTCACTTCATAATAAGCAAATATCAGTAATACTAATACTACCCAGAAAAGTAACGGAAGCATCATATTCATGGTTATTTTTCTTAACTTCCGGTTAAGGCTTATGTCCGGCTTAATAGAATTTCGCTTTCGCATAATTCTCCTCCCCTTTTATTTCGATAATCACTGGGAGTACAGCCTTGTGTTTTCTTAAATAGAAAGCTAAAATAGTGAGAATCCTTATAGCCTACCTCCATCGCAATTTCACCTGATCGTTTATCCGTACATCGTAATAATTGCTTTGCTTTATTCATTCTTAATTCAGTTAAATACTCAATGAAAGTCTTTTTCATCTCTTGACTAAACAACGCACTAAAATGATTTGCACTTACATTGGAAGCGTATGCCACTTTATTAAGTGAGATAGAATCATCCGAATAATTCTTTTCAATAAAAGCAATCGCTACCTCAATTACGCTTTTATAGCGGCTTTTTGTACTTTCTTCTCTTAAACGAATTCCTTTTATTAGAATCTTTCTAATTAACTCCTCTCCGTATTCATTGGTGGGTAATATGTCCGTGCATATAATGGAAAGAAATTGGTTCAATTCATTTTTATTAAATCCCAGCTTCTGTATAAAGGAAACGCAGCTAAAGTGAATATTTAAAAGTATGTATTGGCGAAAGATCTTTGATTTTAGTACCCCTTCCCCTATCATCTTAATATAGTTTTTTACAAAATCATTCACTTCATCAACCAGTGCATTACTTAAAAAATTAATAATTAATTCCGGATTCATCATATTCGCATCTATATTCTTTAGCTTTTGTTCATCGCTCACAAAATCCGGATCCTGAACCTCATTACCATCAACATCCAAGCGATATTTATTCAGATAACGGGAGGCGAATTTGTGCATAGCTTCCTGATAACTTTCAGACAGCATGCTTAATCGTTCCACCACTTTTCCGTCACAGATAAACCAATCAATTTGTTCGCCGCCCTCTGTAAAAAACTTTTGCAGTGTTTGTACACATTCCTGAGTCTGTATATTAATTTTATTTTTTTCTCCCTTAATCAATACCGCATAACTGAAGATTTGATTCCGAAACAGAAGAAAATCTGTTTTATGCTGAAACAATTGATCCAAGTGATTTTGCAGTTCAGCAATTTCCTTTGTATAGGTATCTTGCATAAATTGATCCTTGGCTACCCCGCTCATAGAAAAAAGTACAATGTTATAGGCCTGAGCCAGAATATCAATCTGCAGCTTTTCCGCCTTCTCATAAATTGACCGGATATTCACCTGCCCGGATACCAGGGTGTCAAAGAAATCCCTTCTGGATAACTGTTCATATTCCTGAATTTCATTTCTAAATTTGGTATAATAGGTTCTTTGAGCGTTCTCATTTTCACATTTTTTACGTATATCCTCGAGAACCTCGATAAAACTTTTCTTACTGATCGGTTTTAGAAGATAACATTCTACTCCCAAGGAAATCGCCTGTTGGGCATACTCAAAATCATCATATCCACTTACTATGATAATCTTTGTAGAGGGAAGCTCCTTTTTTACAAACTTACTCAATGCCAGTCCATCCATAAAGGGCATCTTTATGTCTGTAATAAGAATATCCGGCTTGATTTCACGAATCATAGGGAGTGCAATTTCTCCGTCACCGGCCTCACCGACCAGCTCAAAGCCATATTCCGCCCATGGTATCATACGATGCAATCCTTCTCTGATTACAATTTCATCTTCAACCAAAAAAACCTTAATCATACCTTTTCCTCCTGATTCACTCATGCTAATACTTATGTTATGTCTTTCAAATACCTAAAATCCTCATATGCATTGAAGTTTACAATACCTATGAGGATTTAATTATCATTACAGTAAAGCCGGGGCAATAACGATGTCACTATTCTGTTATAAATTTCTCCGCCTGATCCATTAGGCTGATTGCAATTTCATTATTCGTATCCATATTATTTCGAACATGGCTCAATTCAGTCAAGAATGTATTAATATCAGCTGTTGTATCAACAATACTTTTCACACTTTCCTCAACCGTCAATCTATTCATATTATAACATTGAGCCAAGAAATAATTGTTACACAATTTTATGATTTAAGTTTGATTTTTTCTTAAATTCATTTATTACGAAAAATAAGGATATTTCAAAAGTGCACTGCTTTTATCACATAGTCATTTGAAATACCCTTATTCATCAGAAACAATTTCTCGCGGAGCGTGAGATTTGTTATTTTATAAACTTATTACTTTAGAAAATCAACTGCTGCTCTCTCAATGGATAAGCCTTGTTTATAACGTTCCATGAACGTTTCAAAGCCTGCCACATCCTTACGATCAGGAGCGATTGTAGAGCAAGCTTCTCCTGCGAATACCTTATTACTTAGATACTCTTCCAGGGTTTCTCCTTCTGCTTTCTTAACCATATAGGAAGCAAGAAGTGCAATTCCCCATGCTCCGCCTTCACTTGCAGTATCCATAACAGAAACCGGTACGTTCAGGGCAGCCGCCATAATCTTTTGTCCCACGCCTTTGGTCTTGAACAAACCACCATGGCCAAGGATCTCATCAAGCTTTACTTTTTCCTCTTTTAATAAGATATCCAAGCCGATCTTTAATGCTCCAAGTGCCGTATATAAATGTACGCGCATGAAATTGGCAAGTGAGAATTTACTCTCTGAGGAACGAACAAATAATGGACGTCCTTCTTCAAAATGTGTCATATGCTCACCGGACAGATAGCCATAAGCTAACAATCCGCCACAGTCTGCGTCACCTTTCAGTGCCAAATTGTACAGAGTTCCATACAACTTATTCATATCAACTTCCATGCCCATTGCTTTTGAGAATTCATCAAATAATCCAACCCAAGCATTCAAGTCTGAAGAGCAATTGTTAGAGTGCGCCATACCAACCAGACTTCCGGTCGGGGTGGTTACAAGGTCAATTTCCTCATATACTTTTGACAATTCCTTTTCAAGAACTATCATAGCGAATACAGAAGTTCCGGCAGATACATTACCGGTTCTTTGTGCAACACTATTCGTTGCTACCATGCCTGTTCCGGCATCACCTTCCGGAGGGCAAAGTAAAATGCCCGGCTCCAATTGACCTGTAACATCTAAAAGTCTTGCTCCTTCCGCTGTCAGAATACTGGCTTTTTCACCTGCTGTTAATACCTCAGGCAGAATGTCTTCCAGCTTCCAAGGGAGCTTTTCCTCTTCAATCAAATCATTGAATTGATCAATCATCTTCTGACTGAATTTCTTTGTATTCAAATCAATCGGGAATACACCGGAAGCTTCACCAACACCCAATACCTTTTGATCGGTCAATCGCCAATGGATATAACCAGCTAGTGTGGTTTGGAAGTCTATATCTTTAACATGTGCTTCTTTATTTAAAATTGCCTGATAAAGATGTGCAATGCTCCATCTTTGAGGGATATGATACTGGAATGATTTTGTTAATTCTTCCGATGCTTGCTCGGTAATATTGTTTCTCCAGGTTCTGAAAGGCACCAAAAGTTCTCCTTTTTTATCAAAAACCATATAACCATGCATCATGGCACTGAAACCAATTGCTCCAACTGTCTGAAGTGTGATTCCATATTGTTGCTTTACATCCATTGCAAGCTGCTGATAGCTGCTTTGTACCCCTTTCCAGATACTTTTCAAGCTATAAGTCCAAATATTATCTACTAAGCTATTTTCCCAGTCATAGCTGCCGGACGCGATTGGTACATTATCCTCACCAATCAGAACGGCTTTAATTCGTGTTGAGCCAAGTTCTATGCCAAGATATGTTTTTGCACTAATAATGGCATCTTTTATTGATAAACTCATGAATTAATCCTCCTATTAAATAAATAATCAAATAAATATAGGTACCGTTCGTCAACTAATTCTGTCCGTAATAAGCGTTTGCTCCATGTTTACGCAAATAATGTTTGTCAGCAATTGTCTGTGGTGCCGGCTTCACATCTTTGTTAACCAATTCGGTATAACAAGCCATTTTAGCAACTTCTTCTAAAACAACAGCATTATGAACTGCATCGAAGGCATCCTTACCCCAGGTAAATGGTCCATGATTGCAGCAAAGAATTCCAGGCATGCTTAACGGACTGATATCGTCCTTGGTTAAGGTCTCGATAATAACAAGTCCGGTATTTTTCTCATACTCACCGTTAATTTCTTCTGCAGTTAAGCTTCTGGCACATGGAATGGGCCCGTAAAAATAATCCGCATGTGTTGTTCCGTATAACGGAATTTCTCTACCTGCTTGTGCCCAAGAGG
>JAEWMT010000001.1 GCA_023393095.1 Bacillota bacterium | reverse complement strand
ATCTGTTAGGTCTTCTGGAAGAGAGAGCGAAGAAAACGAACACAATCATTGAAACCTTTCAAAGTAACTGTGAAGGTGAGATTATTGATCGAATACAAAAGGCTTATCATGATAAAGTTGACGGAATTATCATTAATCCAGGAGCTTATACCCATTACAGTTATGCAATCCGGGATGCACTTGCATCCATCACCGTACCGATCATCGAAGTACATATCTCCAATATTCATCAACGGGAAGAATTTAGACATGTTTCGGTTACAGCTCCCGTATGCACCGGGCAAATTGCCGGGTTAGGGTTACAGGGATATCTTCTTGCTGTTGATGCAATAATAAATAGCAAGGAGTAAGCATTTCCTCTGTCTAGCTGGAATTGATTACATACCGATGCTACTAAATCAGAAAGACAGGTTAAAAAATGGATAATTATAAAAGAGTTCAGAATTTATTACAAGAGCTTTCCCTTGGAGCAGTCTTAATATCCAACGGAAATAATATGCGTTATATCAGCGGTTTTGCCGGAGCTACAGGCTATCTTTATCTATCGGAACAAAGACATGCGGTTGTGACAGACTTTCGATATACCATTCAGGCAGAGCAGGAAGCAGACGGTTACGAGATCATTACGATCGGAAACGGCGGCTATGAGGAGGCGCTGAATGATTTATTAAGTTCGGATAAGATCAGTCGTCTTGGCTTTGAGGCAGAGGATATGTTATTTGCTGATTACCACAGGTTGAAAGATAAACTGAAGGTAGAGGAACTTGTTGCAATCGGTCATGAAATTACCAACATGAGAAGAATTAAGTCTACTAAGGAATTGGAATACATTAGGCAGGCTGAAGGAATTGGTGACAAGGTATTTACAGAAATCCTGAGCTTTATTAAGCCTGGAATGACAGAGCTTGAGGTAGCAGCAAGAATAGAATACCTTCTCAAGCTATACGGTGCAAGTGGTGTAAGCTTTCCTGCCATAGTTGCTTCGGGAATCAATTCATCAATGCCCCATGCTGTGCCAACACAGAAGAAGATAGAAGTAGGAGATTTCCTGACAATGGACTTTGGATGTGTCTATGAGGGGTATTGCTCTGACATGACAAGAACAATTATGATTGGCAAGGCGAATGATAAACAAAAAAAGGTCTATCAAACAGTATTAAATGCTCAGTTGGCGGCACTGGAATTTATAAAAGCTGGATATCAGGGCAAAGAGATAGATAAAGTAGCAAGAGATTTGATTTATCAGGCAGGTTATGAAGGCTGCTTTGGACATGGACTCGGTCATAGTGTTGGACTTCATATTCATGAAAATCCAAGGCTTTCACCTTTAGAGGAGGATGTAATCCTTGCGGGTATGACAGAGACTGTGGAGCCGGGAATCTATATCAAAGGCTTTGGTGGTGTTCGGATCGAGGACTTGGTAGCTGTAACGGAAGATGGATGTGAGAATTTTACCCATTCCTCAAAGGAATTAATTGAATTGTAGAATAAATTTATACAAATAAATAGAAATAAGCAATCTATTTATGCCAGCATGTAAAAAAACAGTTGCAAAAAATGACAGGTTATTATAGACTAAAGAGTAGTCAATCTAAGGAGGAGTTTCAGTATGATTTCAGCAGGCGATTTCAGAAACGGAATAACAGTTGAAATGGACAATAATGTATATCAGATTATTGAATTTCAGCATGTAAAACCGGGTAAAGGCGCAGCATTTGTTAGAACAAAGTTAAAGAATATTAAAAACGGTGGTGTAGTAGAGAAGACCTTCCGTCCAACAGAAAAATTCCCTCAGGCACGTATCGATAGAAGCGATATGCAATATTTATATTCCGATGGAGACCTTTTCCATTTTATGAATGTAGAGACCTTTGATCAGATCGCTATGACAGAAGATCAGGTTGGTGATTCTCTTAAATTTGTAAAAGAAAATGAAATGGTCAAAATGGTTTCCCATAATGGACAAGTATTTGCAATCGAACCTCCGCTGTTCGTAGAGCTTGTTATTACAGATACAGAACCGGGCTTTAAGGGTGATACAGCACAGGGAGCTTCCAAGCCCGCAGTTGTTGAAACCGGTGCTACCGTGTATGTTCCATTATTCGTTGAACAGGGCGATAAGATCAGTATTGATACCAGAACCGGCGAATATATGAAGAGAGTATAGTGATTTATAAAAAGCATAAATCACATTAGAAGTTTGTGCCTGCGTCTTCCTCGGTACAAACTTATTCAAAGAGTAGCTTGTTATGAGCGCAATTCTAGGAAAATCATGATTTTCTGGGGGTTGCGCTTTTTTTGATTTGTTATGAACAGTAGGAGATACATAAGACTGCGTTAAACAATGTAGGTAGCATACAAGTAGCTAACAAAAGCAAAAATAATTCTAGGAATTTTTATTAGGGTATAAATTATAAACTGGAATATTAAGAATGGCTTAGTTATAATTGAATAATTCTTTCATCACAATCGTTAGTGAATATGAACTGAAGATTCTTTATAATTTGTGCATGAAAAAACCGCCACAAATAAATATGACGGTTTGTAAACTTTTCACTTATTATGAGTTCATATTACCATAAAATCGTGGAAAAATCAAGTATTGTATTGTTTCTAGTTTGGATGTATTAATAATTGTAAGATGATGACTACAGTCATTTATGTATGAAATTAATTGTTTTAAAGGAGGAACTGGAATGAAATTATCTAACAATATTCATGTACTGCAAGTAGTTGGTAAACAGGTGTATTACCCTGTTATCCTGCATGACAATAATAATTTGGTTTTAGTAGATGCTGGATTACCTTTGGATTTTGAACCACTATCAAATGCGATAAAAGCCTGTGGGTATGAGATTAAAGATATTAATAAGATTATCATAACTCATCAAGATATTGACCATATTGGCTGTGTTAAAGAACTATTGAATATATCACCTGATATTGAAGTAATGTCACATATTGATGAAGCACCATATATTAATGGTGGAAAGATACCTGTTAAGCTCGCAAAAATGGATGCTACAAATCCTTTCTATGAACAATTCAAAGCAGGTTTTGACAATCGAAGAATAATGATAAACAAAGAATTGATTAATAAAGAAATTCTTCCGTTCTGTGGTGATGTGGAAGTCATTCATACGCCAGGTCATACCCCTGGACACATTTGCCTTTATCTTAAACGAGATAAAATAATGATATGTGGTGATGCACTTAATATAGTTGATGGTAATCTTACAGGGGCAAATCCAATGCATTCAGATAACATGAGTGATGCAGAAAAATCTGCCCAAAAGTTAATGAGTTATGATGTGAAAATATTTGTAACATATCATGGTGGTATTTATACCAGGGTATAAGCATACTTAGAAGTCGATAAACATAATAATCTTTCATAACTATAATTTAAATGGGGAAATCCTGCATGTGTTTGAAAACGTATTGGTATAATAGATCGTTATAATGTATAATATAAATAAAATTAAACCATAAAATGGTAGTAAGATAGTTAAGTCGAACGCTCATGTCCTTTATTTTGAGTAAGTCAAGTGTGAAAATTTTTCGTGGGGGTGATTGATATGTTTATTAAAAGGATTACTATATTATCATTGTTTATAACGCTTGTTTTTTGCTTGAATAACAATGATGTATTAGCGGCTGACAATATTAATAATCCTGAGAATATTGAAATAAAATCTTCTGGAAAAAGTTTAGTTGACTTCATCCCAAAAGATTGGAAAATAATTAGCGAGGTTCAGGGGAACTTAAATAAAGATAAGCTGAAAGATATTGCAGCAGTAATAGAATACACGGGGGAATATAAGAGTGATACTGAAGAATGGTTTGGGCAACCTAGAATATTGTTTATAATTTTCAAGAAAAATGATGGTACTTATAAATTATCTGCACAGACAGAAATCATGAGATCGGAAGAGGGAGGAGTATTTGGAGATCCTTTTGTTGAAATGAAATATAGTAGAGGTTCTATCGTTATTTCTTATTATGGTGGATCTTCATGGAGATGGGGTTTTACAGGTAGATATCGATTTCAAAATAATGACTGGTATTTGATAGGAGAAACAGAGTTATCAGAAGATATACATACAGGTAAATCTGAAACAATTGATACAAATTGTTTGACTGGTAGGCAGATAATAACTTCTGTCGATAAAAATGGAAAGAAAAAGGTTGTAACTCGTTATATTAGGAAAAAGAAATTAGAGAAACTAACAGATTAAAAGATATATTTGCTTATAAAGTTTCATTTAACCTATCTTCTCTTAAAGAATAGTATAAACTAACACAATTTTGACTAGTCAAAACAATTATTAAAATCTGCTTTCATAAATCTTCTAGAATAATATAGAGTAATGAAGGTGGCTGACACGTT
>JAEWMT010000072.1 GCA_023393095.1 Bacillota bacterium | reverse complement strand
TACTTTTCTGACTAACGAAACACAGAATGCTTGTATTGATATAATCAATCCAAGCATTCTGTGTAGTTGCTTTAATAGATTCGGTAAAGTATTTATTCCCCAATAGATACTTTCGAAAATTAGTCATTAAAACCATAACCATTTTTGAATTAAGATTATAATATCATATGATAATGATGACATACCATGACCTCCTTATTGAATAAGCGCTCCTGGTTACATGTATTATATAACATATGACCAGAGCATATTCAATAAGGCAAAACATAAACGTCGAATTTTTCCGCATGAACGTCGAATTGTTAATTAATGTAATTGATTTTTTATATTAATCTCCACACAAAACTGATTATCCTTAATTCTATATTGGTATGTTCCATGATATTTTTCAACCCTCTGAATTACATTTTTTATGCCAAAACCATGAAAGTCCCTATCCTTCTTACTGGTAACCGGGATACCTTTGGATATTTTCAAATTTTCATCCACCGGATTTTTAACATCAATAAACAAATCATTCTTATAACTGCTGATTCTAACATCGATATAACTAATTTCCTGTTTGTTATGTACCATACGCTGTATCGCTTCTACCGCATTTGTTATGATATTTGCCATAATAATACACAAATCCATCGGTTCAATATAAAATTCCGAAGGGAAGCCTCCCTCAAGTCGAATTATAATGTTATCCTTCCTGTATCTACTCTGTGCATCATTTAAAATTGCATTAACAATATCGTTCCCCGTATCAAACAATACTGCTGATGAATCAGAAGCTTCAATGAGCTGATTAAGATACTGCACCATTTCAGATGGTTTACCGGCTTGATAAAGTCCATGGATACAGGTAAGATGATTCTTCATCTCATGCCTTATGCTTCGTATCTCCTGCTGCTTCTCATTAACTAGCATATAATATTGCTGTTGAGATTCAATTACCCTCTGATTGATCAGGGAGAGCGACTTATAGTTATCCCTGGATTCGGTGATAAACACCAACATTAGGCAGGCTGCACAATAGGTGATAACAACAATAATCGTGATCACTATAATGATTCTGCGTGCTTTCTCTTCTGATTTACTGTTTGCTTCAATCATAAGTCCGGATATAATCATGATACCTATACCCGCTCCAGCAAAAAGAAGCGCGTAAATCTTTTTTGATATATTAACCCGCTGTATAGCATTCTTTCTCGCCCATCTGACTGCTATAAACACTCCTATTGTAAATATATTAACGCAATTAAAGAATAAACGTGAGAAAAGGGAATCTACCTGTATGTATATAATCGAATAGATACCGGCCGCACAAGCATCCAGAAATATTATTAATAGATATGCTAATATGGAAAAAGCAAACTTTTTGAAAAATTTATCATCAAATAAAAAAATTTCTGTAGTAATAACGAGAAAGGTTCCACAAATTGTCACCAAGTCAGGATTATTTTTCTCGCATAGCAACGCAAATAAAAGTAAAATAAAGCTTTGAATAAATATGGTTAGCATATAATAGCTTTTTTTCTTTACTGGTGGAAAATTCATAATTCCCCAAAGTACCAACCAGATTTTTATGAAATCAGTATAATAGCAATAAAATACATTTGCAAAACTCCCCATGTTTTAATACTCCTCATCTTGCATTTCTTCTTCTGTAAGCTTTACATGCCTTCTTTAACTTTCCTATCTGGCGAATTGCTAATTCTACCTTTTCTCCATTATCAAGAAGAACTTGTTTTCCAATCTCCTCAATAAAACCGATATTCACAATGTAAGCTTTATGTACACGAAAGAAATCCCCATTATTTAATATATCTTCCCATTCACTCATTGTCTGCTGACTTTCATAGCTTCCCCTGCAGGTTCTGACCAAGGTATGACGCTCCATATATTCTATATAAATAATATCATTTAATTTGATAAATAAGGTTTCACCCTCCAGATTGACGATTGCTTTACTATTTCTTGTAATTTCCTTGATTGCTTCAGTTAATGTATTGTAGAAATCCTGTTCATTCACCGGCTTCAAAAGATATCGAAAGGCTCTGACACGGTAACCGACCTGCATATAACCTTTGTAACCGGTAAGGAATATGATAATCATCCCTTCATCATTCTCCCTGATTTTTTCTGCTGTTTTTAGGCCGTCCATGCCTTTCATCTGGATGTCCAGAAACAGAATATCAATGGTTTGTCCAAACTGTAATATTTCTTCCCCGGAAGAAAAACTTACTAACTTAAAAGCAGACAAATTAGTTTGATTATATTCATCGCACAGCCTTATAAGCTCCTTCTTAATAATCTGTTCATCATCACATATTCCAATCAGCACAAAACTCCCCCTTTTCCATCATGTACCAATTATTTATTTATATCATATCAATCCCATTATCTTTCGTCAAGTTCTCACAAATAATTACAGTATTTAATTATTATTGTATTATTAATACAAAAAAATGTATAAGTACGTTCTTCGCTATAGTTAAACTAAAATACCATGAATGTAAATTCTTATGATGACGCGAGCTACGCATTCTGAATTAAATACTTATATCATAGGACAAATTAACTGATTTAGACGTCATGAGTCTTAATTCAGGTACAGAAACGAATATAGTTATAAAATGCGGTTCACACAGTATGTACTTTATGCTACAATAGGGAAATACAAATCAATAATTAACTATATAATTAACTATGAATGGAAATCGGAATTTTTTTGGCTAGTTACACTTATGAAGAATAAAAAATCATGAAAAAGAAACTATTTATTTTTACTTTATTCGTAATTTTGATTACTATTTTACAACCCGCGAAACGTGTAGAATAGTTTGCAAGATAGCGAAATCAGAAAGGATAAGAAAAATCATGAAACAGATTGCAAGCTTTACTATTGATCATATGAGATTACTGCGAGGTATCTATGTATCCAGAAAAGATAAAATCGGCGAAGAAACCATCACCACTTTTGATATCAGAATGACACGTCCGAATTTTGAGCCGGTTATGCATACTGGTGAAGTTCATACCATTGAACATCTGTGTGCCACTTATCTGCGTAACCATCCAGATTTTGCAGATAAGACCGTCTATTTCGGACCAATGGGCTGTCGAACCGGCTTTTACCTTTTGCTTGGGGGAGATTATGAATCAAAGAATATCGTCCCTCTAGTTACAAATATGTATGAATTTGTACGTGATTTTGAAGGTGATATTCCGGGTGCTACTGCTGAAAACTGTGGGAATTTTTCCGATATGGACTTAAACCTGGCAAAACAGTATGCAAAGAAATTCCTAGATGAAGTTCTATATCAAATCGACGATGAGCACCTTAATTATCCGGTGTAGTACCAAGAATTCAAAAAAAATCTATCAGTGATATGAGGAACTCCACATAATCCCCGTAATGCACTGTTTGTAAGATACGTAATTGACTTTGAATGTCATATACGAATATATGACATATAAAATCAATCCTGTTCCTTACAATCTGTGTGTGAAGGAATTATGTGGAGTTCCTTATATTACTGATAGATATTTTATGACAGCCTTTACCAAAGACGTTCATCTTTAGATCATCTTTGAATATAATGTAATGAGTATGAATAATGGGAGAAGCTATGGCAGATCAAGACTTATCTCATATCGCAGAACTAATTAAAGCCGGCATTCCTTATGTGGATTCGAATTTAAAAGGTATCGCTGAATTAGCAGCAAAGCTATTGGATCTGATGGGAAGTCTAGGTTCAGTGGGAAAAACAAGCTTTCTGACTGCCAATGGCTTAAAAGGAATTAAGATTGATGTAGAAGGATTATTGAATGGCATACGGCCTATTTGTAATATAAAAGAGGGTGAAATTGTTGATCAGATTCTTAACATTTTAAATATGAGACGAATGTTTGAAATGTATAATAATATGATGTCTACCATGCAGACCATGCAGGAGGCTGGTGGTTTCAATTTCGGTGATTTTGGCACCTCCGACGATGCAGAAAATGTTACAGGTAATTTTAGCGGACCAGATTTTGAGTCCATATTTAAAAGCTTTAGTGATTTTAATTCTTCCGGGAATTCAAATTCTTCCAGGACTACAGAACCGGAATATTCTTCTGACAGCGTGGATGAGACTCCCCCTGACATTAAAGAAGAAAAATCTACCGATGATATACCTGAACCTTCTGCATCTCCACCCAATAATGGAGGTTTTATGAACAATAAAATGTTTGACATGTTAAAATCTATGGTTCCTCCGGAGCAAATGAGCACCTTCGAAAACCTTAGCATGCTTTTTAATAATATGTCATATGATAATAATAAAAATGACGACAATAAGGAGCGTAATGATGGCTGATACATCCTGGACTAATAATCCGAAACTAAAAAATATTGATCCCCGTAAGCTCACTATCTTGTTGGAATTAATGAAAGAGGCAGATGGGAAACCAATGGATAAACTACTCCCTCTATTGGTTAATACCAACAAGAAACTCCAGCAGCAGAATCTGAACTTCTCCAAAGAAGAAAGTGATTTGATGATTGATTTACTGAGCAAGAACTTGTCTCCGAAGGAGAAAGCACAATTTGAAATGATAAAGATGATGATGGCTAACAGAAAATAATGCAGATACATTAGAAATTTACTAAGTAATTCAATTTTGATTCGCAGGCAAGGAGCTGTCGCATAGATTATATAACACTTCCAGATTAGACAATAAAAAATTATTGTTTAAACTGGAATGGTATATCATAGTAATGCGACAGCTCCAATATTGTTTCTTTACAGGCAATTTATCAGCTTATTTAATTCCATATCTCATTAGAATATTCTCTTACTGCTCTGTCACTTGAGAATTTACCGGCATTTGCCGTATTCATAAAGCATTTTTTACGAAACAGATACCCATCCGAGTAATCCTTGTTTGCTGCCAGTTTTGCATCACAATATGGGATAAAATCCAACAATAGATAATAATGATCCGGCTTATGCCAGCTGGCACCGTTAAGTATTGAGTTATAAAGCTCTGCAAACATACCTGTTTTTTCATCATCAAAGGTACCGTCAACTAAGGTATTAAGTACTCTCTTAATTCTTGGATTTTGCTCATAAATCGCTCTAGGATTATAAGAATCCCTTATTTTTATAATTTCTTCTACTCTTGCACCAAAGATATAGTTATTATCTACTCCCGATTGTTCTATGATTTCAATATTTGCACCATCATAGGTTCCAAGAGTTACTGCACCATTCAACATAAATTTCATACAACCAGTACCGGAAGCTTCCGTACCTGCTGTTGATATCTGTTCTGAGATATCTGCTGCCGGCACCAGTTTTTCCGCATAGGATACATTATAATTTTGTATAAAGACTACCTTGAGTTTATCCTTTACTTCCTCATCCAGATCAATGCGTTTGGCAACTTCATTAATAAATTTAATGATAGCCTTGGCTCTAAAATAGCCCGGTGCCGCTTTCGCTCCGAATATAAATACCGTAGGATTGAAATCTTTAATACTTCCATCCTTCAGTCCAAAATAGATATCTAGTATTGAAAAAATATTTAATAATTGGCGTTTATATTCGTGTAGTCTTTTCACTTGAATATCAAAAATGAAATCCGGATTAATCCTAATGCCCTCCTGTTTATAGATATATAACGCCAACTGACTCTTTTTAATCCGTTTGATATCATCAAACTGCTTAATAACCAATGTATCATTCTTATATTTTTCAAGCCCCTTTAGGCAATACAGATCAGTAATCCAGCAATCACCGATCTTATCGGAGATAAAATCAGCTAACTCCGTATTGACAAGTGCCAACCATCTTCTCTGGGTTATTCCATTCGTCTTATTATTGAACCTCTCCGGATATAACTCATACCAATTCTTAAAAACATCATTTTTAAGTATTTCAGTATGAATTGCTGCAACACCATTTGTAGAGTGACTGGCATATACCGCCAGCCTAGCCATGTGAATGATATTTCCATCTACGATGATATATGGCTTATGCTCCTCATAGGTGTTTTTACCTGCTGCATACAGTTCATTTAAGAGTGCTTTCTGAATCAAAAGAATATATCTGTAAATGATTGGTATCACTGCCATGAATAGTTCGGAATTCCATTTTTCCAAAGCCTCCGTCATTACGGTATGATTCGTATAAGCAAATGTTTCCTTGGCAATTTGAAGTGCTTTTGCAAAGGTTATATTCTGTTCTTCCACTAAGATGCGAATCAGCTCGGGAATTGCAACAACCGGATGAGTATCATTTAATTGGATTGTATATTCCGTAGAAAAGTTTGAAAAGTCATCTTCGAATTTATTCTTATATCTTCTGACTAAATCCTTTAGTGTAGCGGCTGAAAAGAAATATTCCTGCTTTAATCTTAACTTTTTTCCTTCATCCGTATTATCATTTGGATAAAGGAGGCTGCTGATGGCCTCTGCTTCATTCTTATTTTCATTTACCCTATCATATTTTTGCTGATTAAACAATTCAAAGTTGAAGTTCTCTATTGGCTCCGCCTGCCATAGACGAAGTGTATTAACCTTTTGATTACCGTATCCGATGATTGGCATATCATAGGGAACTGCATATACGGACTGTCCTCTGTAATTGATCCTGACCTTTTCTTCCTCTTTACGAATTGACCATGGATCTCCAAAGCGCTGCCAGTCATCCGGCATCTCTTTCTGAAAACCATTTTCGATATATTGTTTAAACAACCCATATTTGTATCGAATACCATATCCATTCAGCGTAATGCCGATAGTTGCTCCAGAATCCAGATAACAGGCAGCCAGGCGCCCCAGACCTCCGTTACCAAGTGCGGCATCTTCAATGTCTTCAAACATGCGGATATCCAGATTATTTTCACTCATTAACTCGCTTAATTGTTTTAATAAACCCATATTGTAAAGATTACTATATATTAACCTGCCTACTAAAAACTCTGCCGATAGATAACAAACCTTTTTCCCTGTAACATTAAGTCCCCAGTCCTTATCAAGAGATCTTATTGCTGCTTTAGAAACTGCATGATATAGCTCAACTGTAGTAGCTTCCTTGATTGATTTTTGATATTCCAAATCCAGTAAAGAGATTATGTTAGACTTAAAACTATAATCCATATTTCTTCCTCCTTTTCGCATAGGGAATATGTATAACATTCCATAAAGAACTTTTTTGTATTCCTGAAGAATCTTTTTAATTCCTTAGAAACTGTTCCCTATCCCTTAAGGAGATATACCTTAATTCATAGAAACTGTTCTATATTCCTTAAGGAAATACCCATATATTCCTGCGTTTTCGGTTATTCTTTGGTTTTTCGGCTAAAATTCCTGTGTATTTATTTACTTCTTATGATAGCATATGGCAGCTCTTCTCTTTTCGTTACATTATAGTAATAGGCCTTTGGTCATTTATATACTAGATATAGATAGTTTGCTTTTATTAACGATGATATTCATGCTTCTTGTGGGGGAAAAGAAAAAACTTTGAAAGATATAGTATTGGATGACATAAAAAAAGAACCTACCCCATTCTAAAGCAAGGAAGGTTCTTATTCCGATTCTGTTTAATTTTTAACCAACTTCGTAATACCATCAGATACCCAAAAGCACTATAGGCTTGCTACAAAGCTTACTGGAGACCACCTTGACCCAACTTTCACCGGTAAGCTGATGACAACTTTTGGGACATAAGGTTTTGGATCCACATGTTTTGCGGGATATTCACTACTCTTTCACTATCTTGATACTCTGATACAGATCAATATACTCCTTAATATACATAAGAAAGGATAATAATAAAAAGACACCACATATCATTATTAATAGATTAATAACCATAATGCTCAGGGTAGGCACTGCAATCAGAACCAGCATAACTGCATAAAATACTGCGGTTGAGATCTTACCAAACCATTTTGCACCATTCAGCTTCTTTCCTTTCTTTAGCATAACCAGTCCTGCAACGAATAGAAATAGCTGCATTATCACAAATAATATTAAAAGTAGAAACATCCATTTAAATTTAACAAAAAGTACAAAAATAAGTGATGCCTGAGTAAGCTTATCCGCAAGTGGATCAATCAATTTACCAAACTCCGTAACCATATCAAAATGGCGTGCAATAAAGCCATCAAAGAAATCGGTAGCTCCAGAAATAAATACGACAGTCGCTGCACGCAAATATTCCTGTGGTGAGTTTGCTTTAATATAGAGCATAATAAAAACAGGTATTAGTATAAACCGAATATAACATAAAATATTTGGTATTTTAATTAAATCCTTCCTTGAGAATTTATTAAATAGCTTCATTCTATACCCCTTATTTCAAAATTTCTGAATTATTTTAATACGATTTTTAATATATTTGAGAATTATATCCACAAATACACAATATTAATTCCCATTTTAACATATCTATTATCATTTTGGTAGATTATATTTATTTGTTTAAAATATTTCAAAATATTACGAATAATCCCTCATAAGTAAGGTAAAGGATATTACCAATGAATTAGTCTTTCCAGGTAATATCCTTTCGTTCAATTCTCTATAATATTTTATTATGAAAATCCCCGTTTTGTGATAAACTCGATATACAATAAATTATATTTCAAATAATAATTAATTACGTGAATTTCTTTCTCTGACAAGCCTGGTTGGGATGTCATTATTTTATATAGAAAATGATTATAACACCTATAATAAGCTTATTTTGCAACAATATTAACAAGCTTTCCAGGAACATAGATTTCTTTTATAATAGTACCTGTTATTTTATCTGCAGCCGCTTCCTTTGCAGCTACAATAACTGCATCCTTGGGCGCATCTGCTGCGATCATAAGTGTTCCCTTTATTTTACCATTAATCTGAATCGCAATTTCTATTTCAGTATCCTTCATTTTCTCTTCATCATAACTCGGCCAGGTATTCTCAAATACTCCGGTTTCATGACCTAACTGCTCCCATAATTCCTCACTGACATGAGGTATGAAAGGCGCCAATAGTATTACTGCTGTCTCCAGGGTCTCTCTGTCGATTCCGCCTTCTTTTTTAGCCAGATCAATCATCTTATTATTGTATTCCATAAAACCGCTGACAACCGTATTCAGACTAAAGGATTCTAGACGTGTTGTAATATCATAAACCATACGGTGACGTAATTTAACCATCTCAGTGGATGGAGTAACCTTATTATCCTTATGTTCCATAACCAAATTATAGAAACGGTTAATAAAGCGGTAAACACCATCGATCCCTCTGTCATCCCACTCAGAATCCAGTTCCGGTGGTCCAACGAAGAGCTCATACATTCTCAAGGAATCACAGCCGTAATCATTCACCAGTGCATCCGGGGATACAACATTACCCTTGGATTTACTCATTTTTGCACCATTCTTACCTATCATACCCTGATTAAAGAGCTTTGTAAATGGTTCATCAAAATCGACAACACCAATATCATATAAGAATTTGGTATAAAATCTGGAGTAAAGTAAATGAAGAACCGCATGCTCAACACCACCGATATACATGTCTACCGGAAGTAATTCATGAGCCTTCTCCTTGGATACCAGTTCCTTATCATTCTTATTATCTACATAACGTAAGAAATACCAGGATGAACCCGCCCACTGAGGCATAGTATTCGTCTCTCTTTTCGCTGGAGCACCACATTCCGGACAAGTGGTATTCACCCATTCATGAATATCGGCAAGAGGGGATTCACCGGTGCCTGTCGGCTGATACTTTTCAACTTCAGGTAAGAGTAACGGGAGCTGATCCTCCGGAACCGGTACTGCTCCGCAGTGATCACAATGGACAATCGGAATTGGCTCGCCCCAGTAACGTTGTCTTGAGAATACCCAGTCACGTAGCTTATAATTCACGGTTTTCTTTCCAATGCCCATCTTATCAAGCATATCAGGAACTTCCTTCTTTGCTTTATTCGAATCCATTCCTGTCCAGTCACCGGAATTAATCATAATGCCAGGTTCTGTATAGGCTTCTGTAAGATCCGGATTCTCCTTGCCATCGGGTGAAATCACCTGAATGATCGGGATACCAAATTTCTTGGCAAAATCAAAGTCTCTTTCATCATGAGCAGGAACACACATGATCGCACCGGTACCATAATCAGCCAGTACATAATCAGACAGCCAGATTGGAATTAAATCCTTCGTAATCGGATTAACTGCATAGCTTCCTGTAAATACACCTGTCTTTTCCTTGTCCTGCATACGGTCAACGGAGGATCTCATGGAGGAACGATAGATATAATCCTCTACTGCAGCCTTGTTTTCCGATGTTGCCAGTTCCTTAGCCATAGCATGCTCAGGAGCCAGTACCATAAAGGTCGCACCGTAAAGTGTATCAGGTCTTGTTGTATAAACACGGATGGCTTTCTCTGTTCCATCCACGGTAAAATCAACCTCTGCACCATAGCTCTTACCAATCCAATCTGACTGCATCTTCTTAACCTTCTCCGGCCAGTCAAGCTTATTCAGATCATCTAACAGGCGGTCTGCATAAGAAGTTATTTTTAACATCCATTGTTTTAAGTTTTTCTTAGTAACCGGGGCGCCGCAGCGTTCGCAGGAACCGTTGACTACCTCTTCGTTAGCAAGACCTGTTTTACAGGATGGGCACCAGTTAATTGGCATTTCTTTTTCGTATGCCAGACCAGCTTTAAACATTTTAACAAAAATCCACTGTGTCCACTTATAAAAATTAGGGTCAGTAGTATTTACTTCCATATCCCAGTCATAGATTGCTGCAATTTCATTAATCTGCCTCTTAATATTAGCTACATTCTCGGCTGTAGATTTGCTCGGATGAACTCCCATTTTAATCGCATAATTCTCAGCAGGAAGACCGAAAGCATCCCAGCCCATGGGATGAATGATATAGTAACCCTTCAAAATCTTATATCTGCTCCAGACATCACTGATTACATAACCTCTCCAGTGACCTACGTGCAGACCGCTACCGGACGGATATGGGAACATATCGAGACAGTAATACTTCGGTTTCTTACCGTCATTTACATTTACCGGATTGACCTCCCATGTGTTTCTCCATTTTTTTTCTACTTCCTTATGATTATAAGGTGCTGCCATGTTAACTCCTCCTAATAAATAATATCAATAGATAATTGCGAAACTCATAAATTTTAGCTATTGTAAATTTGAGCAGAATCAGGGGTTTTCTGAAAAATAAAAAACCTCCCATCTCTAGAAAGAGACGAAAGGAAACTTCCGTGGTACCACTCTGCTTCGTATTATGAATATCCGATACAGATAGAAACAAAACACCGATCAGATCATTCTATACGCACTTTATATCGATAACGGGATTACCGCTCCAACCTACTGTTTTCAGTCAGAGAGCTCAAAGGCGAGTTGGGAGTCCGTTACTGCTGCCTTCCACCAATCGACAGCTCTCTGAAAGCACGTTTTCTCTTAATACTCCTTATCAATGCTTTTTAATTTATTTCATAATAATATATAAATATAATCATGAAAGCCGCTTTTGTCAAGGCTTTTTAGCAAAAACTGCTATGTTACATCAGTGTTACGTCAGATATTTTTATATAAATAAGATTCTACTTTATTAATAATTATTCCAATTATTTTGTACATGTGATATATGAGGCTATATCCTTGACAACAAGATAAGAAGGACATTATAATTCAATAGAAACATATAAATGTATGAAAGAGGTGATAGATGAACCTGTCAATAACCTTAATTTAATGGGAATAAAGGAACATAAAGGAAATGCGTGAACTATTCAGAATCATAATATATATTGATTATCTATGTTATATGGTATAATATGGTGAAAGAATTTTGTTTTATGCTTTTTATTCTTTTTAAAGTTTTTAAGTTCTTGAAGATAATATTGGGAGTATTTCGTTTATTTCAGTAGTAACGGTATCATTAATTAGATAATCAGAGGGGAATTATGAATATGAAAGTATGTATATTAACAGGAAAATTCGGTATGGGTCATTTAGCCGCCGCACAAGCGATTAAGCAGCAGATTGACGCTAGTACGTTAGATGCCGATATTGAAATCATTGACTGGCTACAATACGCTACACCGCGATTTGCAGATAAATATTATTCATTTTATTCATTTTTAGTAAAAAACGGCAGAGGCTTTTACAACACCTGGTACCGTTTTTTTGAAAACAGAAAAACGAATCAAAAGCCTGAATTAAGCAGTTATTCAACATTATGCTTTTCAAAATTAATGGAGGAGAGAAAACCGGATTTAATCATATCAACACTGCCACTTTGTTCTCAGACAGTTTCATTTTATAAAGAGAAAACCAACTGCTCTATCCCGCTTATTACTTGTGTTACGGACATTACTGGCCATTCTGAATGGATTAGTAAAAATACCGAATTGTATCTGGTAGGTTCACATGTTGTAAAAGAAAAATTCATAGAAAAAGGTGTATCACCAGAGAAAATCCATGTTACCGGAATTCCTGTTCGATTAGATTTCATAAAGAATTCCTCCTTTAAAAGACTCAATAAGGATAATTCTATAAAGAAATTATTATTCATGGGTGGTGGACTTGGTATGCTGCCCGATGACTTGGAATTTTATTACAATTTAAATATTCAGCCTGATATTGAAGTAACCGTAATAACTGGTAAAAATGTTAAATTATACCATCATCTCATAGGCAGATATGAAAACATCAAAGTATTAGGTTTTATTGAGAATATAGGTGATTACATGCGTCAGGCTGATTTAATAGTTACCAAGCCTGGAGGTATTACAACCTTTGAAGCAATACACTCTGAAGTTCCTATTATCGCATTGAATCCTTATCTTCAGCAGGAAATTTATAATGCTAATTATATTGAAGAAATGCATATTGGCACCGTAGTTAACGGAAACAGCAGCAGATGCCTTCAAGATCTTATCAGTATTTTAGAACACGAGAAGCTTGACAATTACAGATATCATATTAAACAAATAAAAGGACAGCTTGAGGAAAATACTTTGCTCGAGGTTTTGAAAGATGTTATTCATATTGAAGATAGAAATAAAGGCGGTCTGAAAAATAGATACCAAAGCAGAAATGAGGAAATAGCAATAAATGAAAAAATTAGTTTTAACATTTGATGATGGGCCAAGTCCAATTTATACAGAAAAACTGTTAAATATTTTAAAAGCTGAAAATATTAAAGCAACCTTTTTTGTAGTTGCAAAAAATGCAGCTGAAATGCCTGAAATAATTGACCGGATGAAAGAGGAAGGACATTGTATCGCATTGCATTCCTTAGAACACCGGCATGCCTTTTTATGTAGTTATTCGTATATGAAACGTGACTTCTCAGAAAGTCTTAAGATACTGAAAAGTATGCACTGCAATATCCATTTTTATCGTCCACCATGGGGAGTAAGAAATATTTTTTCTAATCACTTTATCCGTAAGCATCAGCTGCAGCTTGTTCTTTGGGATATTATGGCTGGGGATTGGCAAGCCGGTACCACTCCAGAAATGATAGAAACCATCATTAAGAAAAAAGTTTTTGATGGAGCTATTATCTGCCTTCATGACGGCTGTGAGAAGTACGGCGGAGCTAAGGGTGCCCCCTTCCATACCATAGATGCATTGAAATCAGCAATTCCTAAACTGAAAGAGAAAGGTTATGAATTCATAACTGTTGAGGATTTTTATAAACATGAAGGATCGCGGAGTAAAAGTTAAAAAACAAATAATCGGCTCTATTTTATTAGTTGCCATTGCTATATTAACATTTTCAATATTTTTTAAAGGATATTCCTTTCAGGAATTGATAGGTGCCTTGAGAAATGCCAACTATTTTTATCTTTTGGCCGGTTTAAGTATGGTATTTATCCATATTATCTGTGAGGCAATTAATACCCAGCTCATATTAAAAGTACTTGGTCAACCCATATCTTTTAATAGCAGTTTTCGGTATTCCTGTATAGGATTTTATTTTGGTTCTATTACTCCCTTAGCCAGTGGAACACAACCGGCACAGGTTTACTATATGAAGCAGGATAAGATTTCAGTAACAATGTCTTCCCTTACTATATTTTATATTACATTAGTTTATCAGATTTCGTTAATTCTGTTAGGAATAGCTGCCTTTGTTTTTAGCTTTCAAACAGCAATATGGTTTTTTTCAAAATTAAAATATTTATTAATCGTTGGTTCCATCATTAATATCGGAGCAATTTTACTTCTGTTCTTACTCATGTTTTCAAATAAAATCATGCCAGGTATTTTATTCTTCCTAATTAAATTAGGAAACAAGCTTCATATTGTAAAAAAAGCAGATGAAACAAAAAGCAAGGCTGAGAAAAGCATTCGGTCTTACCGCGAGAAGGCACTAATTATCCGGCAGCATCCCGTGCTGTTTTTACAAGTTTTATTTTTTTCAATGGTTCAAATGACCGCAATGTGTCTGATTCCTTATCTAGTTTATAAGGGCATGGGCTATCTTTCGTATCCTGTAGTTAAACTTACAGCCTGCCAGGCTTTACTTTCTATTTCAGTTTCAGCCATTCCGCTTCCAGGATCAGAAGGCATTACACAGGCTGGCTTTTTACAAGTATTTAACAGGTTCTTTCCTCATAGTGCCATCACATTTGCAATGCTGATTAACCGTGTAATAAGCTTCTATTTACCATTGATAATTAATTTTGTCATCTATCTATTTGCTCATATTAGAACCCTAAAGCAATCCAAAAAGGATATTTTGGTCTGATTTTATTCAATCTCCTCATTTTTTATATTATTTATGAATATATTTAATAAAATCATTCATTCATACAGGAGCCTTCATGAATTTAATCACTGACTTAATTAATGAATATGGCCTTATTGCCATGTTTCTGATTATTCTGTTGGAATATGCCTGCTTTCCAGTATCTAGTGAAATCGTACTGCCTTTCTCCGGTGCTGTTGCCTCCATCAATCATACCAATTTCTTTGTAATTCTACCTTTAAGTATACTTGCAGGACTGATTGGTACCGGCATCTGTTTTACAGTAGGATGGTTCGGTGGAGGAGCTATCGTTTCAACGATTACCCGTAAATTTCCTAAATCACAAAAAGGAATCGACTCTGCCTATGACAAATTCAATGAGCATGGAGCTGCTACAGTATGTATTGGAAGAGTAATTCCTTTAATTCGTACCTATATTGCTTTGATTGCAGGAGCAGCCAAATTAAATCCTATTACCTATTTTGCTGCCTCCGCACTTGGTATTACCATCTGGAACACATTGCTCATCGGTCTAGGATATGTACTTCGTGAAAATTATAAAAAAGTCGGTGAGTATTATGTCAGATATAAACATAATCTAATTCCGGTTTTTATTATCTTTGGCGTCATCTTAATTATTAATTTTATTTACAAGAAAAGAAAAAAAGCGGTTAAAAAGAATATATAAGCCAATTTTTATAATTTAAATTTCGCAATACTATTTTGCATCTCTTCAGCTAACGCGGATAGACTCTCACTTGAACTTGCAATCTCCGACATGGAAGCTGTCTGTTCTTCAATTGATGCTGCCGCCTCCTGGGTTCCGGCAGCATTCTCTTCTGAAATTGCAGACAGGTTTTCAATAATACCCACCATCTCATCTTTCTTAATTCCCATTTCCTTACCCGACTGGTTTAAATGTGATATGGAACTCTTAAGATTTTCAATCGCATTAGCAATACCTTCAAATTTAGAACTAGTTGTATTTACACTTTCTGTCTGTTCTTTCAGATTAGAAGCAACTTCCTCCATAGCATTCACTGCCTGTTCACTTTTCGCGGTGAGCTCTTCAATATCTCTGATAATTCCATCCGAGAATTGATTGGATTGCTCTGCCAGTTTTCTTATTTCGTCAGCTACAATAGAGAAACCTTTTCCCGCCTCACCTGCACGGGCCGCCTCTATTGCTGCATTAAGCGCCAGAAGATTTGTCTGACTTGCTAAGTCTTGAATCATATGACTTGCTTCATTTATCTTTTTCGTGCTTTCATTCGTCTGAATAATTATACTCTTAATATCGTTTGCAGTATGGTTCGTATCATTTGTTTTATCAATGAGTACCTCCAGAATCATAAAGCCTTCATTCTTAAGTTTTTCAACTTCATTTGTAGACTTATTAAGATTCTCCATCAGCATAAGGTCATTTTCTATAATAGCACCAAACTGCTCCATCTTAGCTGCCCCTTTTTCTGTATCAGATGCTTGATCATTCGCACCGCTTGCAATTCCCTGAATTGCTCCGGATACCTCATTGGCGGATAAAACTGCCTGTTGGCTGGTAGCAGTCAGTTCCTCGGAGGATGCAGCAATCATCTCGGCAGATGAAGCAATATTTTCTGCGAGTTTCTTAAGATTCTCCTGCAATTTAACCGTAGCATTCGCCATAATACCTATTTCATCTCTTCTTTTTACATATGCGGAAGCTTTATCCATATATTCGGAACTCATGTCATATTGTGCAATCTTGTCTATTACGGATACCACATTGATGATGGGCTTCGTTATGTATTGACCAAGTATAATGGAAATAACGATACCGGCAGTTATATAAGAAAGTGCAATTATTATCAGAATTTTGGTTAAATCATCAACTTTTTTTGTAATCTGACTTTCCGGAGCTTCCAGACCGAGCTTCCAGGGCGTGTCCGGTATTGATATTATTGATACTATATATTTATTTCCTTTCAAATTATACTCATAGGTACCTGACTTATGATTGCCTAGCTCTTTTATTTTATTACCTAAATCCTTGTATATTCCATTTGCTTTAATATCGTTGATTACATTTGTTTGTTTTAACACTAAGTTTCTGTCCCGATGAGCATAAAAGGTTCCATCTTCACCAAGAATGAAAGCACTTCCCTGCTTACCATATTTCATTTGCTCGGTAATTTCACTTAAAGATGTGGCACTTTTTCTTCCAACCAATGCTCCTATAATACTCCCATTTCGTTTGATCGGAGTAGCATACATGATTTCGGCATTGTTAGTCGATTCACTCATATATACATTGGAAAAACATACTTCACCCTTTAATGCTCTTTGTACAGATACATCGTCACCCAAATTTACTTTTTTGCCACTTCGGGCATATTTGGCATTACCATTCAAATCAACAATTGCCATATCATGATAATCCAGTTTAGAAGCTTCATTTCTTAAAACATTCAACTGTTGGTTATCTGTTAATTCACTAATACTATCCGCAATCTGTGTAAGTACGTCCGTACAGACCTTTATTTGAGATTCAATATAGTTTGCACCCTGCTTTGAAGCTTCCATCAATCCGTTAACTGCTTCTGTCTTAGTAGCATTAAAGCTTAAGATAATTGATCCCGATCCTACCCCAACAACGACAAGCATTACAAAAATTCCTACTAACAGTGCAATTCTATGTGATAATTTCAGTCTCATATTTACCTCCAATTTATTTAATAAGGACATTATTATTTGCGAAATTAAGGTAAAATTAAGGAGTTTCCGGATAGGGCTTAGAAAGAAATTGTTAAAAAAAGTTGCGGTATTAAATACCGCAGCTCAAAATAACATAAAATTTCCTAATGCTTTTGCTCGGCAACTGGACGATCATAGTTTTCACCTTAGATTCACAGCTTTGCGTCCCTGCTTTTCAGCAAGTTTGCTATTAACAAAAACATTATAAATTGATACTATTTAATTATCAATACCAATCATGAGTATTTTTATGACGACTTTCTGCATAATATTATATTTTCTCTATCTGAATTGTATAATAGATTTTGTCTTCCATTTTCCGGAAGCAATACGCAATATACCCACCAACGACGTAATGAACCAATTAATTGACGTAGCCCACCATATACCATAAACTCCAATATAAATTGGTAATATGATGGCAAGAACTACTCTGCATACAACTTCGCTAATCCCCATAACCAATGAAATGTTAATATCACCTGCTCCGCTTAGGAAATTACGGGAAACAAATATCATACCGACGGCCGAATAGAAGAAACAGGTAATTCTAAGAGCATGAATACCAATAGTAGCAACCTTTTGTGCATCCCCCTTCAAAAACATCCTGATGATATGCTCTCCTCCAAAATATATCGTAGGCAGCATTACAATACTGAAGGCCACCATGATAATAGAAGCTGAATAATAGCCTTTTTTTGCACGATCAAACCTTCCTGCTCCTATATTCTGCCCTGCATAAGCAGATAACGCTGCACCAACGGACATACCCGGCTGAAGTATCAATTGCTCAATTCTAGCATATGCGGTATTTGCTGCAATCGCTATTTCTCCATAATTGTTAACTACTTTCTGTAAAGCTATCATCGAGATAGAAATAAATGAATTTTGTAAGGCGATTGGAATACCTAATTTCAGACATTTCTTAAAAATATCCTTATCCGGCTTAAATTCTTTAAGTGGCATACGCAGTACTTTTACTTTCAAGAGAGCATAGATTACACAGCATATTGCAGATATCATCTGAGCAATTGCCGTTGCACATGCAACTCCCGGAACCTTCATATGAAAAACCAGAACAAACAAAAGATCCAGACCGATATTAATAAGACTAGCCAGTGCCAAAAATACAAGCGGTGTAAAGGAATCCCCAAGCGCTCTTAAAACTGCGGCCATGCCGTTATAACAGGTAATTCCCAGAATACCTACAAACGTTATCTTCATAAAGATATCAGACTGATCAAGAATTGAATCCGGTGTATTTAAAAGCTTTAATAGAGTTCTACTTGAAGCAAAACCAATTACCCCCATGATAGCCGATGCTCCCAATACCACATAGGTCGCGGTTGCAAATGATTTTCTGACATTCTCATAATCCCTAGCCCCAAAATATTGTGATATAACAATTGATATGCCTGCTGACAAACCAAATGCCAGACCTATAATTAAGAACACCAGAGAACCGGTAGCTCCTACTGCAGCTAATGCATTCTTTGAAACAAACTTACCAACAACAATGGCATCTACGATATTGTACATTTGTTGAAATAGATTTCCAACTAGCATTGGAACTGAAAATTTTAATATTAATTTTGTCGGTGAACCGATTGTCATATCTTTTGTAATTGATCTTCCCATAATTTACTTGCCCACCTTTTCTATTAAATTAGTTATGTACCCAAGCCAATTATATAAAAAGTTAAATGTATTTGAAATGTTTTTTATCATACTCCATATGTACATATCAATACACAATCCATTCATAATACCCTGCTTAGTTCATATAATTAAGAGAAGATTTACCTTAACGAAATGGAGTGAGTACCTCAATGAATTGGCATAATTTATCCATAGAAGAGACCTTAAATAAGTTAGAAGTTTCCCTGGATCAAGGGCTATCTGTAAATGATGTAACACAGCGACAACAGACCTATGGGCAGAATAGCCTAACTGTCAAAAAAGGCAAAAGTCTAATCATAAAGTTCTTCGAGCAGTTTGCTGATTTTATGATTATTATATTAATATTAGCAGCAGCAATATCATTTCTTGTTTCCTATATGGATGGTAAACCGGATTTTGTTGACCCTATCATTATTTTATTAATTATATTAATCAATGCTACCTTGGGTGTTATGCAAGAAGCCAAAGCCGAGAAAGCCTTGGAAGCTCTTAAGAAAATGTCAGCTCCAACTGCACATGTACTTCGTGATGGAAAGGTTTCAATAATTGACTCTGCAAACTTAGTTCCAGGCGACATTATTTTACTTGAAACCGGTGGTTTTGTTCCTGCGGATGCAAGGCTTATTACTGCAGTAAATCTAAAGGTAGAAGAAGCTTCCCTTACTGGAGAATCAACGCCTGTCGATAAGTTAGCTGAAATCCGGTTAAATCCGGATACCTCTCTCGGTGACCGAATCAATCTTGTACTCGCTACAAGTACGGTTACTTATGGTAGGGGTGTCGCAGTAGTAACTGAAACCGGTATGAACACCCAGGTTGGCCATATTGCAAAATTAATTATGGAAGATGAAACACCGATGACCCCACTGCAAAAACGTCTCGCTAATACGGGAAAAGTTCTCGGTACTGCCGCTCTAATCATCTGTGCAGTTATCTTTGTTATTGGACTGCTAAAGAATATGCCAGTATTTGATATGTTTATGACCTCTGTCAGCCTAGCTGTTGCAGCAATTCCCGAAGGACTCCCTGCCATAGTAACCATTATGCTTTCCCTCGGTGTACAGCGTATGGCAAAGAAAAATGCTGTAATCCGAAAACTTCCGGCCGTAGAGACTTTAGGAAGTGCTACGGTTATTTGCTCCGATAAAACAGGTACCCTGACCCAGAATGTTATGACAGTCACCCAGATCTGTTCCCTGAACGGCATAGAAAAAATGAACAGCGATTTCGGTAACTTCCTGTTATCCCATGCCTCATTGTGCAACGATGCTATTCTTAGCGTGGAAAAAGATAATGTAACTGTAACCGGAGAGCCAACGGAAAAAGCATTGGTTTTGGCTGCATATCATGCCGGCTCTAATAAACTGAATCTAGATAAAACCTACCAAAGGGTAAATGAAATCCCCTTTGATTCAGGGAGAAAACTGATGACCACTGTACATAAGACTTCTGACAATACCTACCGGAGTATAACAAAGGGTGCTTTTGATTTTATGTTAAACCGCTGTACCCAATTTTATTATAACGGTCAGCAGTATCCATTAACCGGTAAGGATAAAATGCGTCTGAACCAGTTAAATAATGAAATGACAGAACAGGCACTGCGTGTCATTGCCGTAGCTTATAAAAATCTTCCTAAACAGGGTACCACAGCTGAATCATCCCAATTAGAAAATGATTTAACCATAATCGGATTAGTTGGAATGATTGATCCTCCACGGGAAGAAGTAAAGGAAGCCGTACATCTATGTCGTCAGGCAGGTATCAAGCCGGTTATGATTACCGGAGACCATGTTCTTACCGCTAAGGCAATTGCGAAAGAACTTGGTATTCTTAAGGATAAAGAAGAAGCGGTTACTGGTAATATGTTAAACCAGATGAGTAGTGAGGAGCTGGCAAAAAATATTCGTCATTATAGTGTATTTGCGAGAGTATCTCCGGAGCATAAGGTTCGTATTGTCAAAGCATTTCAAAGTAATGGAGAGGTTGTTGCAATGACAGGGGACGGTGTTAATGATGCCCCTGCATTAAATGCAGCTGATATTGGCTGCGCTATGGGTATCACAGGAACCGATGTCGCCAAAAATGCTGCCGATATGATTTTAACAGATGATAATTTTGCAACTATCGTATCTGCCGTAAAGGAAGGACGCGGTATATATGATAATATAAAAAAAGCTGTCCATTTTCTGCTTTCAAGTAATATCGGTGAAATACTTACGATATTTGTGGCTATATTATTTGGTTTACCGACACCTCTTGTTGCAGTTCAGTTACTATGGGTAAATCTTGTTACCGATTCATTACCTGCTATTTCCCTTGGTGTTGAACCTACTGACAAGGATATTATGAAAAAAAAGCCAATTTCACCAAGTAAGGGAATGTTTGCCGACGGACTTGCGGTTAAAATCATACTGGAAGGAATCATGATTGGCTCCTTAGCTCTTTTTGCATTTACCTTTGGATACCATAAATATGAATTACAGGTTGGTAGAACAATGGCCTTTGCCGTATTAAGCATGTCGCAGTTGTTTCATTCCTTTAATATGAGAAGTGATCATTCACTTTCAGAAATTGGAATATTCACTAATTCTAAGCTTGTTATTTCCTTTATCATCTGCGCTTTTCTTCAGATTGCTGTAATAACAATTGCTCCGCTAGCAAAAGTGTTCCAAGTGACACCATTAACCCTGAGGCAATGGGCTATGACTTTATTCCTATCCTTTATTCCGATTTTAGCTGTGGAAATCCAGAAAAGACTTAACTCCAGTCTTAAAAATATTTAAATGATCTGGGTATTTAATAAAATGGTGGAATGTATTGGTGATTAATGGTGATTAAAATTTACGATTCGCAAAGCATGTACTTGAATTTTTTCCATAATAGTTATATATTATAGATAATATCACTAATCTTGAGAGGTGTTTACATGGAAGCTACGAGTAATAATGAGTATTTACGGGATACCCTATATGATAATTCCGTAATGGAATACAATTCAATGTATGACCAAATGCCCTTTGTATGGGATTCAGACTTGAATGTCGAAAGAATAATTACCAAAGTCTCCGGTAACCTGATCAAGTTTTATCGTTGCAAAGTAAAAGAACCATATGAACTAAAGCACAATTGAAAGTTGAATTTCAAAGCTGTGCCATAAGGTACAGCTTTTTTGTTGACTTTTAAAGGACAGCTTGAGAATTATACACATAAATTAATTCTTTTATAGAATATTTAGAATAATGTCTTTTACATTTCACAATAGGACGTGCTATAATTTACCATAACAATTATACTATACTTTTATTCATATAAAGGAAATGCTATACTATTGAAAAATATCCATGTTCTAGCGAAGTAATTCATTATATTTTATAATAATTTTTATCAATGAGGTGAAACAAATGAATGTTATTAATATAACATATAAATCAGCTAACTGCTTTTTAGTTTCTTCAAATGACGGATGGGTTATGATTGATACCGGATGGCCGGATACTTTATCGCAATTGTTGCAATTACTAAACCAAAGAAATATTTCCTTGAATGAGGTTAATTATCTTATAATCACTCATTATCACCCAGCGCATGCGGGACTTACTCAGAATATGAAAGATCTTGGTATTACTTTAGTTATGCATGAAAGTCAACTTAGTTATTATAACCGGCTTAATCTACTCTATAAAAAGAACCCACGGGCTAATTTCAGGGATATTACTTCCAGTAATAATATTGTACTAAACAATAACGAAAGCAGGGATTTCTTTCATTCGATTGGTATTGAAGCCGATCTGATATCCACTCCTGTCCATAGCGATGACAGTGTTAGTTTGGTTTTTGACAATCATTGTGCATTTATCGGTGACCTTCCTGCTCTTAATCCTACAAATTATAATATAGACGATATATTGCTGGAAGAGAGCTGGAATTTAATTAAACGATATCATGTGAAAACAATTTATCCTGGACATGGTGAATCGTACGAAATTACAGAATAGGGTTCTGCTGTCAAATTGGTTATTCATATGAAGGTTTTCATAAGTCAATTTATGTAAAGATATTATATATTCGCTGATTATCAATTTATAAAGAGCTGTCGTAGATAGATCCTGACCCGAGATACTCATCTTCCGGTGTCAGTAATTCTAAATCCGACAGCTCTTGTTTTAATTATTTAATACCTTGAATGCATCCCTGCCAAGATAGATTGCAGAGCTGCCTAACTCCTGTTCTATTCGAAGCAGCTGATTGTATTTTGCAACACGGTCTGTTCTTGATGGAGCCCCGGTCTTAATCTGACCGGCATTCGTTGCAACAGCAATATCTGCCAAGGTTACATCTTCGGTCTCTCCGGAACGATGGGATACAACAGCTGTCCAGCGATTATTCTTAGTCATTTCGATAGCATCCATCGTTTCAGTAAGGGAACCGATCTGATTTAGCTTGATTAATACGGAGTTAGATATATTCTGTTTAATACCTACCTTAATACGGCTTGTATTTGTAACAAACAAATCGTCACCAACCAGCTGAACCTTGTTACCAATACGATCCGTTAACAGCTTCCAACCCTTCCAATCTTCTTCTGCCAGTCCATCCTCAAGGGATATCACCGGATACTTATTACAAATTTGATCCCAGAAATCAACCATTTCATCTACCGTTTTATATTGTCCTGCTTTCCAGAACAGATAATCACCTTCTCTGCCAGCCTTCTTAGCTTCATCATACATTTCAGTAGCTGCTGCATCGATCGCGATAAAGAAATCAGCTCCCGGTTTGTAGCCTGCTGTTTCTATCGCCTTAACGATATAATCAAGTGCTTCTGTATCACTATTAAATTTAGGAGCAAAGCCACCCTCATCTCCAACAGCGGTTACATAGCCATCCGTTTTTAATAATTTTTTTAATGTATGAAATACTGTAGCACTATGTTCAAGTGCCTGTGAAAAGCTCTCTGCACCAACCGGCATAATCATAAATTCTTGTATATTCAGGCTGGAATCCGCATGCTTGCCGCCATTAATAATATTCATCATGGGAACCGGCAGAACCTTTGCATTTACACCGCCTAGGTAACGATATAATGGTAATTTCAAATAATTTGCTGCTGCTTTCGCTGTTGCCAAGGATACACTTAAGATAGCATTTGCACCCAGTTTGCCTTTATTCTCTGTTCCATCAAGATCAATCATACTGGCATCTATTTTAGCCTGATCACAGGCTGACATACCTACAATCTGATTTGCAATTATTTTATTTACATTATCTACTGCTTTCCTTACTCCGGTTCCGAGATATCTATTATTATCACCGTCACGAAGCTCGACTGCCTCAAATGCTCCGGTGGACGCTCCGGATGGCACTGCTGCCCTGCCAACACTTCCATCAATTAGTGTGACCTCAGCTTCAACTGTTGGGTTTCCTCTAGAATCTAAAATCTCTCTACCAATCACTTTCTCAATAATCATATTTCGCATATACTTCATTCCTTTCCACATATTATATACAAACTCTTTTTTATTATTTGTTTTAATTTGGAAATTATTCGATAAATTTTATTATTCTATTGAAAGTATTATTATTCTTTTAGCAAAAATTATAAATACTTAAAAAACTTAAGAAATCTGGAACTCTTTTGGAGCAATACCAATTGGACAAGCCCTGATACATTTTTCACATTCTAATTCATAAATATTATTTGAAATTAATGAATTCTGATAAGTACAGCATTCATTTCCTAATAACTCTTCTTTTTGAATTGCATTTGCGGGACATGCTTTTATGCAGGCTCCACAGTGAATACATACATCATTACATGGATCCAGGCATTCACTTACTTCAGTATCAGTAAGAATTATTCTTAAATGAGTCCACGGACCCCATTCTTTATGTAAAAATAAAAAATTGTCTCCGATCTTTCCAAGGCCTGTTTGATTTGCTAAATCTTTAAATCTGATTCCGCTTATTCCCGGATACGGGATTAGAATACTGTTAAATCCTTCTTTATCGAATAGATTTATTAATTTCTGGGCTTCTGCTTCTAAATGTAAATCCGCAGGAGGTATTGCACCCGTTCGTGCGGAATCAAATGAAAACCAAGTCCATTCCAAAGAATGTTTTACATGATGTGCCAATACAATTACGGTTTTAAAATCGGACATATATTCTGACAATTGTTCTTTTTCACGATCTGCTAACCTGAGAATATCGATTGCATCTGCTTCACAACATTGAGGTAATATTTTTTGTATTAATTTTAAACTAATCATATGTAATTGAACCTCCAATAATACTAAGTTTTATCTAAAATATTTATATTATATTCGTTCTTATAGGCCGAAACCCAAAGCTATTGTGTGCATAATCCGGATCACAGCTAATAAAAAAAGAGGATTGTAATACAAAAGCAATATCATAGCAGCTTCCACCCCGTGCGATACGATGTGATACACCATAGGTATCTTGGCACCATTCCCATACGTTTCCTGCCATATCATAAAGTCCCAAGCTATTCGGTGCTAAAAGTCCAACCGCTTGTGTAGTACCTTTACTATTATCCTCATACCAAGCAACTTTCATCGTGGCCTCTTTATCTTGATAACCGTTACCTGCACCGCTGGCATAATCTTCTGGAGTCAAGGTTTCTTCATTAATATATCGAGCTGCTAATTCCCACTCCTTGCTAGTTGGCAAGCGGAAGCCATCGGCATCTAAATTAGTTATTATATTGCTGCAGGCATATGAATTCGAATTCCTTGAGTCCCTTATAATTTTATTCTCTAATTGATAAACACATTTTAGATTAGCATTATTTATACTATTATAATACTCTGTCATTGCATTACAAGCAACAACAGCATCTCTCCAATTTAACGCGGTAACAGGCTGTTTTATATCACCAGAATTATTACTTCCGATATTTCCTTGGTTTTCAAAAGTGTATCCGTTGATAGAAGCCCAGGAATAAATTTGCATCCAGGATTCATATGTTACTGGCGTTTGTGCAATATAAAAAGGTCGAATGAATGGAACGTTTATTGCACTAGGCATTTGCTTCATTTTAATTGAAAAATTTTCTATCATATTTATCACTCCAATTTTTTATCTTTCGTTCGTGGCATCGAATAACAAAGGGCAATACATGATTAATACATTTTTATATTTATATCAAACTTTATTCATATAAGAAAATTTATCCTCATTATAATATATTTTGTCAGGATTGTCACTATATCCCATCATAATATCTAAACTATTTAGGTGATCTAAAAGTTCAGCCTAACCTGAAATTCGGCAGGTTGATTTCGATCTTTGTTTCCGAATAGGAGTATTTGTATTCGTCGGTATTTAGGCTCTGTATTTTAGAGCCTTATGTACCGCTACGTAATGCAACTAAGTGAGAGCGTCTCCGTTTCGGAAACAAAGATCGAAATCATCCTGCCGAATTACTGGTTAGGCTGAACTGTTACAACCATTTAAATTGTTTAAAGAACTGGTATTTATTGGATTGCTATGCTATCTAAAAATTGTTATACTAATTAAAAAATAATCTTTTTATCTTGAAAACTTTACTGGAGGTAGTTATGAGTAAATTATTTGAAGACCTACAGCCCCATCTGGATAAATCCATGGCATTGCAGACAGCCAGAAACCTTTTTGAATGGGACGATCAGACCACTGCTCCTTTTGAAGCGGCTGAATACACCTCAAAAGTGATTGGAATTCTATCCGATGAATATATGAAAAGCCTGATTAATGATGATGTACGTAAATTATTGAAGAAACTGCGGGATAAAAAAGAACAGGAAGCGCTTACAGATACAGAGAAAGCTATTGTAAGGGAGCTTGCCAAATCCTATGAACAGCTGGAAAGTATACCACCGGAAGAATATCGTGCCTTCAATGAATTAATCTCCATTGCAAACCGAAAATGGGCAAAGGCAAAAAAGGATAATAAATATGAAGATTTTGCCCCTTATCTGAAAAAAATAATTGATTATAAGAAAAAATTCGCTAGCTATCGTGCAAAGCATGACAAAAAACCATATGAGGTTCTTCTCAGTGATTATGATGAATGCTTTATGATCAAAGAGCTTGATATTTTTTTTGATCAGATCAAAAAGGAAATTATTCCTTTATTGAAGGAAGTAGCAAAAAAAGCAGAGACCGTCGACAAGAGCTATAATTACCTGAATTATGATATTGAGAGACAGAAGAAATTCTGCAGATATTTAAGCGGATATGTGGGCTTTGATTTTAACCGAGGGGTATTAGGAGAAAGTGCCCACCCTTTCACCATGCAGCTTCACAACCATGATGTACGCATTACCGATCGTTATATGGAGAATAACTTGGAAAGTGCAATGTTTTCCATCATCCATGAGACAGGTCATGCCATCTATGAAATGAATATTGATGATTCCATTACCCAAACCTTGGTTGGAGGCGGTGCTTCGATGGGTATGCACGAATCCCAATCCCGCTTTTATGAGAACTTAATTGGTCGAAGCCGTGATTTCTGGGAACCCTTATATGAGAAATTAGTGGAAACTTATCCAGAGAATTTATCAAATATCAGTTTGGAACATTTCATAAAGGGCATTAATAAAGCTGCTCCAAACCTTATTCGTACGGAAGCAGATGAACTTACTTACTGTATTCATATTCTAATCCGTTATGAGATTGAGAAAATGATTTTTGCTGAAGAAGTAAAGGTTGAGGAGCTTCCAAATATATGGAATCAGAAATATCAGGATTATATGGGTATTACCCCCTCCACCGATACAGAGGGAATTCTGCAGGATACCCATTGGTCCTGCGGTGATTTCGGCTATTTCCCTTCCTATGCAATTGGTACTGCAGTAGCTTCCCAGATTTATACCTGTATGAAGGATAAGATGCCGCTTGATCGTTATTTAAGGGAAGGTAATTTAACCCCAATTCGTGATTTTCTAAGGGATTATATCCACAAATCCGGAGCTTTAAAGAATACAAACCAGATTCTAATGGATGTCTGTGGGGAAGAGTTCAGTGCAGAATATTATATTAAGTATTTAAAGGATAAATATTCGGATTTATATGAGTTATAAGTGGGCGTTTCATAATGGTATCTCATTGAATTTAATATTAGCATATCAGGATGAGTTTTCAGTTTTTAGGTGTAAAATGCTCACGTTGTTTATTCAGTAACACATATCTCGAAAACGGTCATCCACATAGTTCGATTAGGATTTGCGATACCGTAATTTTGCATAATTATAAATTTAATATTGCATCTTTTTAAAGAACGATGTAAGATAAGAACACTAAAAAGCTAAGAATGCCATATTACTGAGAATACCATAAGGCTGTCGTATTCGATAATATGCATAAAAATACTAAAACACCGGCTTATGTCGGCAGAAAAGAGGTTGGATAAATGAAGCTTTGGGGCGGACGTTTTACAAAAGAAACAAATCAGTTAGTTCATAATTTTAATGCATCTATCTCCTTTGATCAAAAATTCTATAAGCAGGATATTGAGGGCAGTATAGCCCATGTAACAATGCTGGCAAAACAGGGAATTATATCCGAGGAAGAGAAAAATCAGATCATAAAAGGCTTATCGGGAATCCTACATGATATCGCAAACGGCAATCTTTCCATAGGTGATGAGCATGAGGATATCCACAGCTTTGTTGAAGCACATCTGATTGAACGTATCGGTGCTGCTGGTAAGAAGCTCCATACCGGAAGGAGTCGTAATGATCAGGTTGCACTCGATATGAAGCTTTATACGAGGGATGAAATTGCAGAAATCGATGAACTGGTTAAGAACTTACTGACCGCCATTCATGATATCATGAAATCTAATACCGATACCTTTATGCCCGGTTTTACTCATCTACAGAAAGCCCAACCTGTTACTCTTGCCCATCACTTAGGAGCTTATTTTGAGATGTTCAAGAGAGACCGCTCCAGATTATTAGATATATCAAAAAGACTTAATCTATCCCCGCTTGGTTCGGGAGCACTTGCCGGTACCACATACCCCTTGGACCGTGAATATACGGCTTCTCTGTTAGGATTTGACGGTTCAACCTTGAACAGTATGGACAGTGTATCAGACAGGGATTATCTAATCGAACTACTCAGTGCGCTCTCAACTATCATGATGCATTTGAGCCGTTTTTGCGAAGAGATTATTATCTGGAATAGCAACGAATACCAATTTGTTGAACTGGATGACGCTTATTCCACAGGCTCCAGCATTATGCCGCAGAAGAAAAATCCCGATATTGCTGAGCTTGTCAGAGGCAAGACCGGTCGCGTTTATGGCGCGCTGATGTCTATACTCACCGTGATGAAGGGATTACCGCTTGCATATAATAAGGATATGCAGGAGGACAAGGAATTGACCTTTGATGCGATTGATACGGTAAAAGGCTGTCTTTCCTTATTCCATGGCATGATATCCTCGATGAAGTTTCACAAAGATAATATGGAGGCCAGTGCAAAGAATGGTTTTACCAATGCAACCGATGCGGCTGATTATCTTGTAAATAAAGGCGTTCCTTTCCGGGATGCCCATGGCATCGTAGGTCAATTGGTACTCTACTGTATCAATAAGGATATTGCCCTCGATGATATGACGCTTGAGGAATTTAAGAAAATCAGTCCTGTATTCGATCAGGATATTTATGAAGCAATCAGTCTGACTACCTGTGTGAATAAAAGAAATACCATCGGTGCACCAGGTGTTGAAGCTATGGCACAGATTCTAAAGCTGAATGATGAATATCTAAAAAAACAATTAAGGATTAAATAACAAGAGACTGTCATATTTTTTGCAGTCCTCCAATAAGGATATTAAATTATATATCACATCCGATTAACAACAGCCGTTTGCCAGAATATAAAAAAGAACAGCGCGCAGATTTTTGAAATCTGTGCGCTGTTTGTTGTTATAAAAGTAACTTTTTTTTCTAACACTTACTTATCGACCTTATACTCGTCGATTTTGGTGTTCTAGGCAAGAGTGCCGTCTGCATTGAAGAGATACTTTACGCCGTCTATGGTCTGTGTGCCGGTAAGAACCTTGCCGTCCTTGTAATACAGGGACTGTCCGGCATCATTCAGAGCCCAGCCCTGCGCGGTGCCGGGGTCGATGGTCAGTTTGATATAGCGATAAAGCATGGAGGAAACCTCTGCACGGGTGGCATTCAGCTTCGGATTAAACTTATTGTCCGAGCCGCCCATCATGATCCCCGCCTGCTGCATGGACGTAACAGCTGTTTTGTAGGAGCTGCCGATACCGGATGCGTCAGCATAAGTGATTGCTATACGGGTAACATACAGTTTGTAGTCGGTGGCTTTGACGTAGTTTGCGAAAATCACCGCGATTTCCTCACGGGTTATCGGCCCTTCAGGATCGAACTTACCACCCCCGATGCTCTGGACGATGCCCTTGCTGTATGCCCATTCGATATAAGGACGATAAGCACTGTCAGCCTTTACATCGGTGAAACTGTTACTCGTGTAGCGTTTGGTGTCCACTCCCGCCAGCCTGCCGAGAGCTGTCATCAGCATTCCTCGCGTCATGGCGCTATCCGGCATAAAGGTGGTTTTTGAAATGCCTGAGAGAAGTCCTCTGCCTACCACATAATCAATGGCTTCCTTCCCCCAATGGGAGGAAATATCCTTTAATTTCGCTGACGGTGCGGTGTAGCCAATACCGTACAGAGAGAGATGGGTGGTGTTGAAAATAATGCTTCTGCTATTCACATCATAAGTAGAGCCTACGATACGGGTGGCGTTTCCCTTTTCGTCCACATAGACCGCATACAGGCCGCCCACCGCTTCCTTCTTACCCGGCTTGTATTTGATGGATACTGTGGCAACACCTCCATCGAAGCTGGTAACCGTTTCGCCAGAACCATAGCTCACAGTGATGTCATATACCGAGCGTTTGCCAATCATCTTTTTGGCTGAAGCGGAAAGTTTGGTTTTGGGCGCAATGGTAATACTGATATTTCCATTGCTCTGCTTCTGGATTTCCCGCAAGGCTTTTTTATCAAAGGTAATGGCAACAAGGGAGCCGTCGATACTTAAACCGGTTACTCCTGCGCTGACAAGGCTGTTCAGAGAATTGCGGGTCAACGTAGCAATCAGTGAGGTCGCTCCCTTGGGCAGGGTGATATTCAACTTAACAGCAATGCCATTAGCGATTTTACCCTGTATCTTTGCGTCAGCCTGCGCCTGAGCGATGGTATCGGTAATGGTTTTATCCGAAATTCTTGCTTTGGCTGTGCGGTTCTTTCCGGTATTTGCCGTGACGGGAGCCGATGCCGTAACAGGCTGATTCGGATTTATTTCCTTTGGTGTAGCCGGAGTGTCTGTGCTTCCGTCGGAAGGCGAACCACCGCTTAAAGGTGAACCACCGCTGGAGCCGGAATCTCCACCAGAGGGCGGCGCAGTAGGTGTGGCATTCACAGATGCTTCCGCTCCGTTACCCATCTTATTAACCGCCCGAAGCTTAAAGGTGTATTGCTTGCCGTTTGTTAAACTTGCTAATAAAAGTGTTGTCACAGTGCCTACATTTATCCAACTTGCGCCGTTATTAATAGAAAGCTCGAATTTTATGATGGGGCTGCCTCCATCAAAAGGAACCGACCAGTTCAACTTAACGTGACCGTTACCTGGATAAACGGTTAGCGACGGAGCCCCCGGCACGATGGCCGGAATCTGCTTCTCTGCGTTTCTTACTCCACCATATTCACCCATACCCGTAATTCGTACGGATAGAGTCTTGCCTAGGTCGTATTGTGTAATGGTGTAGGTGTTGCTTGTATGCCCGATGATTATACCGTCACGGAGCCATTCCACAGAGTAGGTTGCGTCTTTCGGAATGAGGTTGTTTGTGTTCAGGGTGAGAGTGTCACCCTCGTCGATTTTGGCTGCGTCGCCAGAGCCGTTGGTCACATCAATGGACACCGTGCCATCGATTTGCTTTGCAGTGATGTTGAATGCCTTTTCCACCTTACCCGCATAAATGCCAGTGCCGGTAATAATCACCTTGCCGACATCGCCCACATTGGTACCACCACTGTAGCTGACAGTGTAATGGGTATCCTTTTCTAACGTTGTATCACCCAGCTTCACGGTGACGGCGGGTTCCAGTACCGATCCGGTGTATTCAAGGCTTCCGGTAATGGTAATTTCCGCGCCTTTGATGCTAAGACCCAAATTCGCTATGTTGTTGTGACTTGCCTTGCGGGTGTATTCCGCAACGTAGTCCGTGCTGATTGCGTCAACCTTTACGCTCATGAGTTCATCACCGGTCGAAACAGGAAGATAGAAGTAGAGCTTGCCGTTGGCATCGGTTTTTACATCCGTTGTGCTGTATGTGTTGCTTGCGCTGTAGGTTGCCTCCCTAACAATTGTATTGCCCTTGCCGCTGATGGTCAGGGTGTTGAGGTAGACAGAATTGCCCTTGCCATCGGTTAACGTACCGGGGCTTGTGCCGCCAGCGCCTTTACCGATAGCGTCCGCACGCGTTCCCGCTGTGGCCTTCACACTGCCGCCGGTGATGATTACCGTGCCGCCGTTGCCGCCAGAAGGAGTTATAGAGTACCTGCCACCGCCGATTCCCGCGGCGTAGCTGCCGCCGTTGGATTCTACCATGCCACCACTGATAGTGACGTCACCGCCCTTGCCGTCCGTGCCGCCGCCCATGCCCGCTCCGCCGTTGCCGCCGCCGGTTGACATAACTGTGCCGCCACTGATGGTGATTGTGCCGCCATCGCATCCGTCGCCGCCGCCGATTCCCGCTCCGCCGTAGCTGCCGCCCTTGGCAGTCACCTCACCGTCGCTGATGGTGATAATGCCGCCTGCTCCGCTGCCGCCACTACTGCCGATGCCCGCTCCGCCGACGTTACCGTTGCTGGTGCCGCCATTGGCAGTCACCTCGCCGCCATTGATGGTGAT
>JAEWMT010000020.1 GCA_023393095.1 Bacillota bacterium | reverse complement strand
AAAGGCAATATCGACAAGTTGGTATAATATTTAAAATATATTTATTTTACCATAAACATTTATACAATATTATACGATATATTACATAGACAATTTTTCCATTTTAAATGAAATCATTTTGACTGGTAAGCGTCAGATGAACTCATTGCACAGAACAAAATATATAATAGGGGGAATAATGAATGAAAATCGATCGGGTAAATACTAACAATTTAGCTATAAAAGCTCCAAATGACCAAAATATATCAGAAGGAAGTAAATCCGCTTCCTCCCGAAGGGATAAAAAGAAAGCTAATCATACTATTTATGCTGGCAGCTTAAACCTAAATAATGATAATATCGCTGCCAAGAAACAGCAGGCAAATAAGCAAGCTTTAAAAACCATTATGGATCAATTCAAAAAGGCTAAGGTTACGGATGATCATATTACCTCTCTAAATGAAAAAAAGGATGCGTATATCAAAGAGAGCTTAGCTGCTGCAGGCCAGATTGCTGATTTGGAGGTAAAAAAGCAGAATTTGAAAGAAACCTTTGGCATATCGGATGACAGCATCGAACAAAAGAATCTTGATCTCCTCGAGAAAAGTATCTATCATCCGGAACAAATTACCGAGGATGAGTATACACAACTTAGAAACATGGGTTCTCTAACTGATTATCAGAAGGAAGCTTTAAGATTTGATGGTATGCAGGATACATATAGAAAAATAGTTAATAGTGCAGCAAATGGTATTATAGGCGTTAATCAGTCAGTTGAATCAATTAAGCTGTCCATGTTGAAGGTCCATCCTATGGTTGATGCACAAAAGGAAGCTTTGAAGATAATAGAAGATGCTATCAACGAAGTCGTTGGATCCCTCGTACAGGAGGCAAAAGAAAATATAGATAAGAACGCAGAAGAGAACAAAGAAAAAATTAAAGAAAACCAAGAAGAGCAGGAAAAGGAAGATGCTGCTGCCGGCAAGGTAGATGATAAATCACTTACCGCTTCAGAGCAGATTGATCAACTTCAAGTTGTAGATGAACTTAAAAAATTTGCAGAGAAACAGAATATGCTCGATGATGATATCAAAGGTATCGAAGTCGATGAACAAGTATAATCATCGTGTCATAATTTTAGGTGAGGGTGATAAAGTACTCCTTTCCAAGTTTTTTACAAACTGGATTTTCTCAAATCCCGCTTACCACTTTCAAATTTCCCTAGAAACTTTAAGAATCCAAGGCTTCTAGGGTTTTTTGTTTCAGAAATTTTAGTATCCATGAGTATATTAAGTCCGTGTGATACATTGCCATTATTGGAATTAATTGGCACATAGGAAAATTAATGATATAATTAACAAAGTAAGAAATTCGATTCGGAAGGAAAATTAAATGTCAAAGGTTATTAAATTAATACATAAATATAGACACCAAGAAAGGCGAATGAGTATAAAACAGTTTTATAAAATGATCCTGGCTACATTACTGATTCTTATTTTTTCAGGATGTACCAATAGTAAAATTAATTTTTCTAAAAATGTATTTCTAAAGTATTATTATGCACCGGCAGGCGAATGTGCATCATATGAATTTTATCATAGAAATATAGAAGTTTCCTCTGATGGAACTGTTAAAATTTATTGCGATGAATTTGAAGAAACCCGTACCAATAAATATCCGGCGAAAGAAATACAGTTATCAAAGAAAGACATCACAGCTTTAAAAGATGCTATTATGAAGAATCATATTATATCACTCCCTAAGGATATCAGTGAAGATTCCTGTGATGGAGACTATTCATATCTTACAATATACACAGATGATGGAATACATGAAACCGGTGGATTGAATGTTAGAAACAAAAGATTTGAAGCCGTAGAAGACCTATTATATGGAATGGTTGAGGAAGATGCTGAAAAACTCTTCTATGAAGTTGATTCTATACAAGAACAAGGAAATCAAATCAATTAAAATTAAAGGAGCGTAGTATGAATATTGGATTTTACGCCTGTCTAATACTAGCAATAATCTTTGGGATTTTGACTCTTGTATTCTTTTTATTAAAAGAAAAAGGCGCTAAACTAATTAGCGGATTTAATTCACTTCCCAAACGTGAACAAGAATTATATGATATCGCGAAAATGAGCAAAGACCAAAGAAAATCAATGTTTATTTGGACAATCATCATGTGCGTAGGAGCATTATTTTCATTATTTATTTCACAATATCTTGCAATTATAGCTTTTGTAGTTTGGCTAATTGTATTCTTCAAAGATGTGCATTTTGACACTGATAAGGCCTTTGGAAAATACAAAATAAAATAGTCAAACAACTATGCTTCATCCCAACTATGACGATGCAGCTGCCCCTCTAATTTCATACCTTCAAAATTATTCTGTCTGAGAGCCTCATATAGAACAATTGCCACCGAATTACCAAGATTCAGGGATCTAATATCCCCCACCATCGGTATCCGAATGGTATTTTCCTTGTTCGCAAGCAGAAGCTCCTCCGGTATCCCTGCACTTTCTTTTCCAAACATAATAAAGCAGTCCGGCTCAAATTCAACATGCGTATAGGAATGCTGTGCTTTGGTTGTCGCCATATAAATCTTGGCTCCCGGATTCTTATCAAGAAAATCCTGATAATTATCATAAACAGTATAATCAAGATCCTTCCAGTAATCTAATCCAGCCCTCCTGATCTCCTTCTCACTTAAACGAAAACCCATAGGCTCAATTAAATGAAGCTTCGTTCCTGTCGCAACGCAGGTCCTTCCAATATTGCCGGTATTTGCAGGAATTTCAGGCTCTAATAAAATTACATTCATTAAATTCTCCTCCCAATGCATGTTTCATGTCTCACTTAGCAAAACTGTACATATATAAGCTTGAACCAAAAATTACGCAGGCATAGCTTTCCGAAATCGTACTGCATTGCAGCTGCTCAAATAATAACTCTCTTTGACAAAAAAAAGGTGATTTAATCACCTTTTATTGCTATATTTATCTCAATTCTTTTATCTCCTTCATAATTCAAAGGAATACAGATATTCTGTGCAAAATTCGTTGTGAAGGATATTGTTCCGTTACCAATGGTTGGTGGTGTGATATCGATTGCTGTACCTTTCGTAGAAAAAATCGTTGCCGTATTACCCATAATCATATTACCAAGCTCACCGATTGCGCTTTTTGCTAATTCATCCATCATAGCAATCGGCATCCCAATCATCTTAGATGCAATATCACAGGCTATATTATTTTCAAAAGTTATCATTGCCTGTCCTTTAATCTCGCCAGTGAATCCTATGAGAATAATCAATGTATCTGAAAAAAATGCCGGGCTTTTTATATATGGTTTTCCTACTGTAGTATTGACAGAACACATTTCTTTCAAAATCTTGGTAGCTGATATTAAGAATGGATTAATATGTTCAACATTTAAACTGACACCAGCCATTCGATTACCTCCTATAGTACAAATTGCTTATTTCATTGTAACACAAAAGCTGACAGAATTTCAACTAATTCGTCAACTATTTTTCCTGTGTCTGGTAACGAATCTCTCAATCCTTTCCAATGCAATTTTAAGACTCTCTATTGAATAAGCATATGATATTCTGAGATAACCTTCACCACAATCACCAAAAGCAGTTCCGGGAACCACTGCTACCTTTTCTTCCTGAAGAAGCTTGTTCGCAAATTCATCTGATGTCATCCCCAGATTTTTAATACATGGAAATACATAGAAAGCTCCATATGGTTCAAAACATTCCAGTCCCATACCTCGCAGCGCATGAAGTAAATATCTTCTCCTCTTATCATAGGCATCTCTCATTGTCTCAACATCTGCATCACCATTTTTCAGAGCCTCCACACCTGCATACTGGCTGTTCGTGGGCGCACACATGATTGCAAACTGGTGGATTTTAACCATCTGTTCAATAATCATTGCCGGACCAACTGCATAACCTAATCTCCAACCCGTCATGGCATAGGATTTTGAAAAGCCATTTATTACAATCGTTCTTTCCCTCATACCCGGGAAGGAAGCTATCGATACATGCTTTTTGCCATATGTAAGTTCTGAATATATCTCGTCCGAAAGAACGATAATATCCTTCTCGATTATTACATCTACAATTTCCTTCAGGTCATTATAATCCATGACAGCGCCGGTTGGATTATTTGGATATGGTAAAATCAGTATTTTTGTTTTATCCGTAATATGTTCCAGTAGCTGTTCTTTTGTTAGTTTAAAATCATTATCTCCCTTAAGCTCAATTATGACAGGAACTCCGCCAGCTAGAACTGTACAGGGATGATAGGAAACATAACAAGGCATTGGAATTAAAACCTCATCACCAGGCTCTATCATTGCACGCAGTGCTATGTCAATTGACTCACTGCCTCCGACTGTTACAATTACTTCATCATGACTATTATACTCTAATTCACATCTTCTTTTCAGGTATTCACAGATTTCGTCCTTTAATTCCTTCAGACCTGAGTTAGAGGTATAGTAAGTTCTCCCCTTTTCAAGAGAGTAAATACCTTCCTCACGAATGTGCCAAGGTGTATCAAAATCAGGTTCGCCTACTCCAAGTGAAATAGCATCCTTCATTTCACTAACGATATCAAAAAACTTCCGTATTCCGGAAGGAGGCATATCAACTACAGTTTTGGATAATGGATTTCTCAAGGTGTAATCAACATCCTTTCATCTTGTTTGATTGGAACGAGCGGTAAACCATGTTCCTTATACTTCTTTAATACAAAATGTGTTGCTGTGCTTAAAATCGCATCCATTGGAGCCAATTTTTCAGAAACAAAGCTAGCTACTTCCCGCATTGTTCTGCCCTCAAGGATTACTGTTAAATCAAAACCGCCAGACATAAGATAAACGGACTGAACCTCATCAAACTTATAGATACGTTCAGCAATCTTATCAAAACCAAGGCCTCGCTGTGGAGTAACCTTTAATTCAATTAATGCAGTCACTCTTTCACAGTGAACTTTGTCCCAGTTAATCAAGGTAGGATAACCACAGATAATTGTATCATCCTCCATCTCTTTTATTGCAGCAGTTACTTCCTCTTCCGTCGAACCTAACATAATAGCCAAATCAAAGGCTGATATTTTACTGTTCTTATCAATCGCAGCTAAAATCTTCTCTTTCATACATTCCTCCATTTATAATGCGTTCTTGTTCCAAGCAATTATCCCATTCGATTACATTACTTTGTATAGCTCATCACTTTTCGGTGGCTCAAGAAACCGTCTTTCATCTTCATTAATAATAATCCGATCATTGCCCTTCGTTATTCGGCCAATCACTGCAGCAGCAATTCCTTCTGCCTTAAGTCGATCCACCAGAAGGTTCCCCTTATCAGTTATCATAAGCATACAACCGCTGGAAATTAGCATATACGGATTTAAATCATAAAATTCGCAGATTTCTACTGTTTCCTGCTTTAAGAGAATCCTTTTTAAATCCACCTCCAGGCCAACCTTAGAAGCAGCTCCGATTTCCCACAAGGCACCGAATATTCCGCCTTCCGTGACATCATGCATTGATGTCACGCCAACCGCTCGTGCAACCATCGCTTCCGGAACAACACTGATATAATCTATCATTTTCTTAGCATTCTCAATAAAGCTTAAAGGGTATATAGATTTAAGCTCTTCTTCCCTAGCAGTAGCTATAATTGCTGTACCTTCCAAACCAGCCCACTTAGTCATGACAATTTCTTGGCCGGGTCTGGCTCCTGCTGTTTTAATAATTTCATTTCTCTTCATCTTTCCGATTCCGGTTACCGTAATTAGCGGCTGATTAACTACTTTGGTTATCTCTGTATGGCCTCCAATTACTTCTATCTTTAGTTTAGCACATACTGCTTCGATATCCTTCATCATAAACTTAAGCTCTGATTCCTGTGTGCCATCCGGTAACAGTATCGTCAGCATGATTCCAATGACCTCAGCACCGTTGGAAGCAATATCATTTGCCGTAATGTTGACAGCCAATATTCCAATATCGTTCGATGTTCCTGTAATAGGATCTGTTGACATAACAAGTACTTCGTCCGGTTCCAGAGCCAGTATACTGCAATCTTCACCTACACCCGGTCCAACAAGCACCTCGCTGCGTCTATGCCCTATTAGATTAAGTACAGACCTCTTCAAGACTGTTTCAGGTATTTTACCAAGATTCATTTGTACCTCCATGATACCGCTAAACAGTATCTTAAAGCCCTATTGTGCTTTTTGTATAAGATAATTTATTTTATTGATGCAGCGGTTATTCTAAATCTTGGGAAGGATCCCATATTTCACTCTGCATCTGTCCATCCGAATTCTTCTTATTATCCGTTTTGTTACTTTTTTTACTATCATTCTTATCCTGTGTACCCGAGTTTTTATCTTTCTTTAAGTCCTCTTCCTTTGTAGTATCCTTATCTTCTTTCTCAATCTTAGTTCCGACAGTGACACATCTCGGGGATGCTTGGTAATAACTTGTATTAATCAGGATTTTATCAACCTTAACACCATTTTCATAAATTAATTTATAAAGCTTCGCCTGATATCCTATATGAGCAGCTGATGTAACCTTACGATATGTCGAAGGCATGGAAGGATCCTTCGTAATTACATCTGCTGGTGGATTTCTTTTTGAAATAACTTCTGTTACATATTCAATCTTTCTTTTCTTAGTATCCCTCGTCTCCTGGCCCCATATCTTAAATGTTATTTTTCTATTATAAGTGTAAGCTTGAATTAAAACCGGAGCTTCGGTACTATTCTTAAATTCCAGATTCTTACTAGTATTGGCAATTGCAGCATCTCTTGATAAGTCTACATAACTTATGGTCATGGAATGAGGATATCTTTCCGTAACCTCAAGCTCTGCGTTTAATACAGCATTATATAAAGTAGTCGTTACTTGACAGGCACCGCCCCCAACACTATCAATTACTTTTCCTTTTAGATAAGCTCCTGCCACTTGATATCCGTTTTTATGAGTAAATGGTGCCAGATGATCATATGCAGAGAATGTATCCCCGGGATATAAAACCGTATTATTAATTAATCTTGCACCGTTGGCAAGATTAGTGGCTCTACCCCATGCTGAGCTGGAGTAATCGGTAGTAAATGAGCCAATTACCGTATTACATTTTTCAACAAATTCTCTTGAGTAAGCAGGCATTTCTTCATCAGCCACAGCATTAACGACAATATCCTGGCGATCCCATTTATCAAATGCATTCTCTATTAATTTCGCTGTTTCTAATATATTAACCTTGCTGCCTTTCACGGGATCCGTATATGCTAATTTTCCATTCTTAATCGAAACAGTAGCATTAACAGGTTCAACATTATATGCGCTTACTTTTTTAGAAACTAAATCATTAATTTTGTTTTTGTCGTAAGTAAATGTAAGAGGCAGCACCATATTGCCCTGCTCTACATCTTTTAAATCTTTATATCTTTTAATAAGATTTCCCGTCTTCCCCAGATCAATAGCCTTTTTAATAACGTCCTTGGTATCAGCACTATATCCCAAATCTCCCATGGTCGAATAGGCCACATTTTTACCTACGGTTACTGCAACTTCCTTAGCCTTTAATCCGTCTATATATGCTCCAACAGCTGATTTAGCTTCCTCTTCTGTCATACCACCGACTTTTACTTCATCTATAGATACACCCTGACTAATACTTAAGTTTTCTTCGGCAGATACAGGTACAGGTTTTCCTGTAAAAATAAGGGTTATTAATAAAAGGATTAATGCGGGTATGCCCAATAGTTTCCTGCTCATATTTATCCTCCATTTTTACAAGATATAACGGCAATCCGTTTCACTTGTTAAGAATTATAATTTATTTTTTATCTTGATTTTATGATACGCTAATTATAAGAAAATAATATCAAACCTATAAATAAAACTAAAACATTTCTAAATTAATATCTATATTCTCTTATCAGATGTATTTTATATAACTTCTCACTATTGTAACATAAACCATGAATTATTCAAGGGATTCTTTCGTTCGTTGACTTTTGTAATTTCATTATGTATATTGATTTTAAATACATAATTATTTTAATATATTCACAGCATATGGAATTACCATTGAAACGATGAGTATAGCTATAATAATGATAGATATTATTCTCCTTGTTTTTTTACTGTAGAAATTCATTTTATTCACCTCTTTTTATATTTTATGAAAGGTATGAAAACCTATGACTTTGCCAGTATTAACTGCACTCGCAATCATCTTTATCCTATGGATTAATTATGAGATACACAAAACTTCAAAACAGTTAAAGGAAGTTTCGGGGAATTTCTGGGAACGTGAGAAGGCTTCTAATCTGAGTCGTCGTACCGATATCACCTCATTAAATTATATCACTATATCAACCCAACGATTACCTATGGAAGACAGTGATGATCTTACCGTTAATTCCTATCGTGACACCATATTATCCTTATCTGGTCAAAAAGCAATTAACTTGAGTAATCTTACAAATACTGAATTAAAGCTTCAGTACGGAGTCGCTAATCTAAATCAGTTAACGGATTATGATAACAATTATACCGTATTGGTCAGTATACTGCAAAAATGGGCTGAACGTTTATCTCGTCTAGAATTATACCATGAAGCAACGGCGGTCCTTGAATATGCTGTTCATTGTCATACCGATGTTGGTAAAACCTATCTGCTCCTTGCCCAGATTTATAATCAACTAAACAATCAAGATAAAATCAAATCATTAATCAATATTATCAAAGATACAAAACTATATGATAAGGACAAGTTGATTTCCGATCTAACTAAAATTATGAATTTCTAGGTAATTATTATGTCCATTCCCTTGTAACCTATACTTACCGGATTCATTCGACATATAAAATTACTATGTGTAATGTGCAATGTACAATGTGCAACCTTAATTTTATGATATTTTTATCCATCAATCAAGAATTATTTAATTATTTTATTTTTTAGTTTTTTTAGAATTAATATCATAGTTTCGCTTATTGTATTTACAATCATCCCTCAAAAAACACTCACTGCACTTTGGATTTCTAGCCGTACATATACTTCTTCCAAGGGTGATAATCTGAATATTATATAAAATCCACTGTTCCTTCGGCAAAAGCTCCATTAGGTCAAATTCCACCTTAACCGGATCCTCTTCTTTCGTAAATCCCAGCCTCTTTGAAATACGTTTTACGTGAGTATCTACTACGATACTTGGAACCTGATAGATATTTCCGCGAATAACATTGGCTGTCTTTCTACCTACTCCAGGAAGCTTCGTCAATGCCTCCAAATCACTGGGAACCTCAGAGCCATAATCCGCAACAAGCTGTCTGGCACAGGCAATAATATTCTTTGCTTTATTTCTATAGAAACCGGTAGAATGAATATCCTTCTCCAGCTCCTCCTGATCAGCATTCGCAAAATCTTGCAGGCTTTTGTATTTCTTAAATAAATCTTTGGTAACAATATTAACTCGGTTATCCGTGCATTGTGCACTTAAAATCGTGGCAATTAATAGTTGCCAGGGTGTCTCGAAATTAAGAAAGCAGCGGAACTTTGTACCATATTCCTGATTAAGTGCTATCAGAATGCGATCCATTCTCTCAAGTTCTTTTTTGGAAATTCTTTTTGCCAAATAAATTGCCTCCTGTTCTAACAAACAATCATGATCTTCGCTGCTTTATTCAGCGGATTACGGTTTTTGTAATCAAATATTAAGATCGTATCTTTCTTTATCGGTTTTCCAAGACGGGCAGAGGTAAAGACATCATAAGAAAACTGCTCGATATGGGCTGACTTTCGTTCAATGCCATACCTTTTGTATATTTCATGTAAACTGCTTTGCAAAGGATGTTGCGGCGAAAACTGTGGTCTTGTTTTTAAATCCTCTCTTAAGTACAAATCAAGTACCAGAAGCTCTATAAACAGCTTAAGCATAATACGGCCATCTTCTGCCAGGTCTCTCCCTAATATAATTTCTTTAAAAAAATCCAGCAACATATCATATCGTTTTATTCTGTTGTGAGCAATTCCTGATAAGTAATTTCTTTCATAATATTCGCTTAGCTCTTCATAAAGCTTTATGGGTGAGTCAAACAAATGTTCCAAGAATCGGATGGACCAGGTGAACTGTGCACTGTTATAATAAATTTCAACCATGTCACAAATTCCTTTTATTTTTAATAGCTCATCAAAGCTGATCCGATCTGTAGAAAGGACTTCATAGGGAGCCTTATTACGGTATACAATTCCATAGCTACTGCTTTCCGCTTCCATCATGGAACCCTTCAGGATTTTCAGGAAGCCCAACTGCAGCTGATCCGGCTTCAGCCGGTAGACATCGTTGAAGGAACGTTTAAAGGAATTATAATCCTCTAACGGTAAGCCCGCAATTAAGTCAAGATGCTGATGAATGTTATTGCCTGCCTTAATACGCAGGACATTGCGCCTGACTATGTCAAAATCCATCCTGCGATGGATCACACTGATCGTATCCGGATTTGTACTCTGAACACCAATCTCAAATTGTACCTGCCCGGGTCTTAAACCTGCAAGGAGTTCCATTTCCTCCTCGGTCAGAAGGTCGGCAGAAATCTCAAAGTGGAAATTGGTTACGCCATTATCATTTTCCTTAATAAACTGCCAGATTTCCATGGCATGCTTTTTATTACAGTTAAAAGTCCGATCCACGAATTTCACCTGCGGAACCTGCTGATCAAGTAGAACCTTTAATTCCTGTTTTACAAGCTGAGTATTTCTTAGTCTGACACTCTTATCAATCGAGGAAAGACAATAGCTACAGGAGAAGGGACAGCCCCTACTGCTTTCATAATAAATAATTTTGTTCTTGAAATCTTCCATCTTCTCATATGGAAATGGAATAGTATCCAGGGATATCAGCTGCCTGTCCGATGTTACGATTAATTGGCCTTTTTCCCAAAAAGCAAGACCAGGAATATCTTCCAGTCTTTGCGTACCTTCCACATAATGTTTAGTCAATTCCAGAAAGGTCTGTTCTCCTTCCCCTATCATTATTCCATCTAAAACTGGATTATCCTTAAGACACAAGCGTGCATCATAGGAGACCTCCGGTCCGCCAAACCATATTCTTACCTCCGGTAAGACCTTCTTAAGTTCAGCAGCAATCTGTTTCATCATGTCAATATTCCAGATGTAGCAGGAAAATGCAACCACATCCGCTTTTTCCTTGTAGATTGCTTTCAGAATTTCCTCTTCTGAGTGATTGATCGTCATTTCAAGAATTTTTATATTCTCAGCATATTTGTTCGCAAAAGCCCGCAGACTATATACTGCCAAATTAGAATGAATATATTTCGCATTCACGGCGACTAGCAATAGCTTCATTATTTCCACCATTCCACTGACAAACACAGCATTTTATAGTTAATTTCATAAGATATTATCATTCTAACATAGTATTTAAAATGAAATCTACCCCGTTTAGAAAAATTTAATTAACAATATCTATATGATTTACCAAGTCATTTATTATTTTCAGATCAGTAGTATTCCATGCCTTTCCTTACCTTACAATGGATAAATAACATAACTGGAGACAAAATATTATTTATAGTTTACCTATGATGTTATGAGGTATTTATTTGTTACTCTGATGTCTGGACAGAGAGTGTATCATATGATATATTGAACTTTGTCATATTATATCGATCTAATAGGAATTACTAAGGAGTGTTATTATGCTAACATTTGACCCAATTACTGCCTATAATATTATGGACGCAGCAGAATATTTTAAATATAAAGTCAGTCGCACCAGTGATTACACCGTAGGAGCCATGTATATGTGGCGTGATTTTTATAATTCCAGTTTCACTATATTTGATGATATGATTTTGTATAAGGTAAAGTTTTTGAACAGAATCTCCTTCACAATTCCGGTTGGCGGCGGTTCTCTTAATAAAGCCATGGATGCCCTTAAGGAATACTGTAATTATAACGGAATTCCGATGTGGTTCTGTACCGTACCCGAAGAGGCTTTACCTATCCTGATCAATGAATATCATGGTACTATTCCCGGAACTCCAAGTCGTGACTGGGCAGATTATTTGTATCTGGCAGAAGATCTTGCAGTTATGGCCGGAAGAAGATACAGCGGTCAAAGAAATCACATTAACAAATTCAAGAAACTATATCCGGATTATAAATACCAAAGAATTAATAATGATAATCTTCAAAGAGTTAATGACTTTTTAATCGATTATGAGAAAAATCACGCAAAAGACGCCTCACTGGCACAGGAAGAATTAAAAAGAGCTTTGGAAATCATGCCATTTCTTGAGAAATTCAAGCTCCTGGGTGGTTTTATTGAAGTTGATGGTGAAATTATTGCAATGTCCATTGGCGAAATAGTAAAAGATACTTTATATTGTCATATTGAAAAAGCACATAGGGATTATCCCGGTGCTTATCAGATGATTGTAAAAGAATTTGCAAGCGATATGATGCAATATGGAATCAAATATATTAACCGTGAAGAGGATGTAGGAGATGAAGGTCTTAGAACCTCAAAGCTATCCTATCATCCTATTCAACTGTTAGACAAATATTGTGTTCTTATGCCTTAAAAAATTCTATATTTTGGTTTTTCTTCCTTCAGCATAAAGTACCGCAGATAATCATCCAATAATATAGCAAATAGTGATAATAAAAACCATATATTTGTATATAGAAGACATATCTGCCCCATAAAATTATATGGCATCTTGGAATAATCCCATATATTCAGTTTGAGCCAGACATTCACAATAATACCTGAAATAAATTCCGCTGCTGTTATGATCAGAGAGGAAATTACCATCTGGCTTAACAATGACATATTCCAGGAATATACCTCATTTAACAGTCCTATCAATATAAAACTGATACCTCCCGTAATGAACATAGATATATGGGAGTACCCGCGGAATAATATTTCAATACCTCCATAGGCAAATCCGCCAGACAGTAAGAGAAACGTATATTTCATAAATCTATTATAGACAATCAGCATATGATAATTCCTTTCAAAACAATTGTCTTTTAAGAAAACCGGGACGGTATTGGTACAAGAATTTTGATATTTACAAAATTCTTTTCATACTTTCCCGGTTTTTTATATTGAAATGTACGCGCTACATCTAATTTAAGTATACGCATATCCTTAAAAGAATATTGCAATTCTGAACAGTTGGCATTAACTCTACTTGTTTGCCATTAATTTGATTTATGTTTGTGAAGATGAATATGAGTGCATATATATAAAGATGACTCGCCTTTCCTTCAAGCGGTAACTTTCTTATTAAGCCTCAGAGATATAAAATGTTCGCAGCTGCTCGCATTTTACTGAGTCTTAAACGAAAGAAAATTCAACCGCTTTCAGCCGGTCTTCGCATCTTTATATATATGCACTCATATTCATTGCGTTAATTTATGAATGAATTTTGACACATAAACTCTCTTTATTATATAAACCTTCAAGCGCTGAATGAAACGAGTGTACATCCACCGGAGGCTTTAGGCAAAAAGCCAGTAAAATCAATTCTTTATGTTGTATTTGTTAATTTCAAAATCATGTAATTATACAACATTAATAAACTTTTTTGGATTTAAGGGGTTTTTTGGCAACACGATTGTGTATTTCTGGAATTTTGGATATAAGTAATATCCGATTTATTAATTATAAGGCTTTTTTTCATTAAAAAAGGACAGTTATGGGACTGTCCTTTTTCGGAGAAGGTATTTTTGTTACTTATGGGGGGGTAGCAAAAACTATATAATGTATTGGGGTTTACAATGATAGTATAGCATGGTGTCCAAAATAAGTGTGCACAAACTTTACAGTTTATTCGCTCTTTTTTCGTTAAAATGCACAAACTTTTACATTATAATCCATTATAATACGTTTTATAACGTTGCAACGTCGAATAATGCTTCAAATTCTTCCCTTGTAATTCGTTCCTTTTCAATCAATAGCTTCGCGCATGCCTCTAAAACATTTTTATTTTCATTCAGAATACGTTTTGCTTCCGAATAGCATTCATCAATAATTTTTCTAACCTCATCATCAATCCGGTTCGCTACATTTTCACTATAGCTTCTGGTATGTGCCAAATCTCTACCGATAAATACTTCATCATCGTCGTTATCGTAATTTACCATACCAACTACATCGGAGAAACCGTAACGCGTTATCATTGCCCTTGCTGTTTTGGTAGCAACCTTGATATCCTGGGAAGCTCCTGTCGTAATATCATCAAAGATAAGCTCCTCCGCTGCTCTTCCGGCAAGATCAACAATGATATCCTGTTTCATCCTTCCCTTCGTATTAAACATCTCATCCTTTTCCGGAAGCGGCATGGTGAAACCGGCTGCTCCATTACCGGTCGGTATGATGGAAATTGTATATACGGGTCCTACGTCGGGAAGTTTATGGAATAATATAGCATGACCGGCTTCATGATAAGCCGTGATTTTCTTTTCTTTCTCGGTTACGACCTTACTCTTCTTCTCGGTACCTATTCCAACTTTAATAAAGGCTTTCTTAATATCTTCGCTGTTAACAAAGCTTCTGTCATCCCTTGCAGCACCGATTGCTGCTTCATTCAACAGATTTTCAAGATCTGCACCGGTGAAACCTGCAGTTGTCTGAGCGACCTGTTTTAAATCAACATCATCGCCTAACGGTTTACCCTTTGCATGTACTTGAAGAATCTCTTCACGACCCTTTACATCCGGACGGCCTACTGTAACCTTTCGATCAAAACGTCCCGGCCTTAAGATCGCAGGATCTAGTATATCTACACGGTTTGTTGCTGCCATTACGATGATACCTTCGTTCACTCCAAAACCATCCATCTCAACAAGTAGCTGATTGAGGGTCTGTTCTCTTTCATCATGGCCGCCACCCATACCGGTTCCTCTTCGTCTTGCCACAGCATCAATTTCATCAATAAAGACGATACAAGGAGAATTTTTCTTGGCTTCTTCAAACAGATCCCTTACTCTGGAAGCACCGACACCAACAAACATTTCAACGAAATCGGAACCGGAGATGGAGAAAAAGGGAACGCCGGCTTCACCAGCTACAGCCTTGCCTAGCAAGGTTTTACCTGTTCCTGGAGGTCCGACCAGCAGAACACCCTTGGGGATTCTGGCTCCGACCTGTATATACTTTTTCGGAGATTTCAGGAAATCTACAATTTCCTTAAGTTCTTCCTTCTCTTCGTCTAGGCCTGCGACATTTTTAAAGGTAGTGGTTTTGTTATCCTCCGTAGTCATCTTGGCTCGGCTTTTACCGAAATTCATAACTTTACTGTTCCCGCCTCCGACTGCTGCCTGGTTGGATAGGAAGGTAAATAAAACAATTATTATGATAAACACCAGAACATATGGTAAAACCGAGGTTAAGATCCAGCTTGGTTTATTAATTTTATGAGTTTTAGGATCTATATTATACTCATAGGCTATTTTTTGGATCTCGTTAACGTCGGATACTACAAAGGATTTTTCCTTACCATCCTTTGTAGTTACAGTTATTTCTCCCGTTGGAACCTCCTGATTCATGTAAACATCAATTTTTTCGATTTTGTCTTCCTTCAGGTCTTGTAACATCTGGCCTCTTGAATATGCATCCGTGTTCTTTAAATCAATATTACTAGATAAGTAATACGCCCCAACAACAATCAGCAGAATGATGATATACCAGCCATATCCCTTCATCTGTTTTCTCACTAAACAACCTCCTTAAACATCCTATAATCACCGGTTATATAAACATACGATAACCTAGCTTTATAAAAATTATATTTAATTATCCGCTTTGCTTTCAGATAGATTACTGCTCAATAAAACCTACATAAGGCAGGTTTCTGTAGTACTGATTAAAATCCAGACCGTAACCTACTACAAATTCATCCGGTATCACAAAGCCGACATAATTTACATCAACATTAATCTCCCTACGATCAGGTTTATCAAGTAAAGTACAAATAGACAGACTTTCAGGAGCTCTGGCTGCCAATAAATCCTTAAGATAGGATAAGGTTTTGCCTGAGTCGATAATATCCTCAATAATTAAAACATTCTTTCCCTGAATTGATTCATCCAAATCTTTTAAAATACGCACTCTACCCGAGCTTACCGTCTCACTACCGTAGCTTGAAACCGACATAAAGTCTATTGTTGCCGGTATGGTAAGCCTTTTTGCAAGTTCGCAGGTAAAAAATACACTGCCCTTTAAAATACAGATTAGATGAATACTTTTTCCTTCAAATTCCTTACTTATTTCTTCTGCCATTTCCTTTATTCTATGGTTTACCTTATCCTCGGATATCAAGACCTTCACTTTATCTGTCATCAACGCTGTCCTCCAAATCAAACATTTTGATCAATAGTACTTCTGTGGTATCTTCATCCACTTTATATCTTTCACTCATTCGGTTCTCATCACCTATAATCCACATAATATGACTGCCATCTGCGATAAGAAGTAGACTATCTCTAAGCTTTCTGGGTACTTTATGATCAATAAAATAATCCTTTAATTTCTTACTGCCGCCAGAACGGTTAATCTGAATATAATCTCCTTCTTTTCTGGTTCTTATTACAACAGCATTTTCTATTTTATCATAATCAAACCACTTCACACAACTACTTTTCGGTATAGGAAGATTATTTTTATAATTCATCCGTTCGGTTTCAATTATCTTACATTTTTGTGTGACGATTGTCTTCCCAGGAATAATAATTGGGATCTCCTTGAACGAATCCGAATTTTCACAAGTTAATCTATCTATGTGATACAGTTTAATCTGTTGATATCCTCGTTCAGCAATCATTCCATAGGGTAAATGCACACATCTCCCTACTTGTTTATCAAATAAGGATAGAACCGCTTCTACGTGCTTTGCCTCCAAGTCTTTACGTCTTTTCGCAAGATTCTCCATTATCTGAAAGATAATACCCTTTTGGATCGCCGGATGCCGGTTCTTCATTTCACTAATAGAAAATTGAAAGGTGTGATCATTCTCTTCTACCAGTTCTTGATAATATTTAATGATATCTGCTTCTATATAGTCCTTCGCTTCTCTTAAATATGTTGCTGCTCCTGCAATATTTTCCACAGCTCCGGAATTGATTTCCTTTACGGCATAAGCTAATATTTTGTTACGGATTTTATTTCTGCTGTAATCATCCGTAAGATTTGTTGAATCGGTTCGATAAGTGATTTCCTTTTTTCTTAAAACTTCTTCAATCTCCATTCGGCTACAATCCAGCAGCGGACGGATAATCGTTACTTCACCAAAATCTGTGGTTTCCATCCGTTTTGGTTCTATGCCTGACAGCCCTTTCATTCCGGTTCCCCGGAATAGATGAAATAAAACTGTTTCGGCATTATCATTTTTATTATGTGCAATTGCTATTTTATTACACTGTTTTGTATGACATATTTCCGAAAAAGCCTTATAACGGACTTTTCTTCCTGCTTCTTCTTCCGAAATGCTCTCTTCTTTTGCTATTTTTCTTACATCATAAGAAAAACTATAAAAATCAACATTTAGTACATTGCATAATTCTTTGACAAATAGTTCATCCTCTACTGCTTCTTTACCACGAATACCGTGATTAATATGAACTACATTTAATGCCAAATTATATTCCCTACAGCCTTCTGCAAGCACATACAAAAGGCAGACAGAATCGGCACCACCTGATACACCTATGACAATCCTATCTCCCTTTTCTATCATTTTATTCGCTTTGATGTAATCCCATGCTTTAGTTAACATTATTATCCTATCTTTATAATATGAGCATTATCGTCTAATACATGCCTATGTCATAATAATGTTTAGACTTGGCAGTAATGTCTAAGAATGCTATTAATATCAATAATATTCTAACCCTTAATTACTTATATTTCAATTAATTTTTCTATTTTATCTTATTTTAACCATATTCCAGCAGTTATTACAGTCATATCATCAACCGGTTCAAATTTACTCTGTGACAAAGTCTTATCTAGAATTCTATTGGCAATTTCTTGAGGATTTTTACTTTTGATCTCCATGATCAGTTGTTCCATTGCCTTCTCCTTATTCTCCGCAGGAAGGCTGTCAAGTACACCGTCCGTAACCATGATGATAATATCCCCTTCATAGAGCTTTTTTGTTACCGTATCATAATCTACATTTCCAAACATACCGATTGGCAGTGTAGTGGAACTAATGGTTTCTACCCAATTATCCCTTTTAATGAAGGTTGCCGCTGCACCGATCTTAATAAATTCACACATACCGGTAAACAAATTAATCATTCCCATATCAATTGTAGAAAAGATTTGTTTATCCGATTTAAGGACAAGACTTGAATTAATTAATTTAATTGCTGTTTCTGCCTTAAAACCAGATTCTATCATCTGCTCTAGTAAGGACATTACCATTTCACTCTCATCACTAGCTTCCTTACCGGTACCCATTCCATCGGATATTGCTATCATATACTCTCCATTTTCAAGATTCAGTATGGAAAAATTATCTCCGGAAACCGACTCCTTCATCGCTCTTGCCACACCGTTAAGTACTTTAAATTTTGTATCCTCAACAAAAACAAAGTTCTCATAATCTTTGGATATCACTAGCTTAGAAGTCTCAGATACCCGCACTTTTACCCCCAATGCATCAGAAATTATTGTAGCAGCCTCCTTCGCTGTAATACATCTTGCCCCTCGACAGGCTGCACTCAAATACACTTCCTTTCTCTTGTCACCTCGTTCGAATATCGTAATTTCCTTTGGTATAATATGATAAGCTCTCAGTCTTTTTGCAACATTCTCCTCTTCTGAACGTGCTATTTCAACGGCTTCATAGATTTCTCCCGTGATATCTTGAATAACAGAGGATACCTCCTTTAATTGCTCTGCAATTACTTCCCTACTCTCTGAAATTCTGCTGTGCCATATCTGGTTCAGTTTTGCTAGTTCAAAACCACGGTTCGTCTCAGCTACAAATTCATCTGCACAGATGCAATCCTTTAAAAATCCAGCGGGGATATCCTCTTTATTTACAACTCCTTTTTTTTCCGCTGTCTCAAAGAGGGAGCAGGCAGCCTGATAGGTCTGCTGAAACTCATTTTCCCAGCATTTATTACATTTCTTACAATTTTTGCAAAGTTTTTCTGAGATATCTTCAAAGATACTGTTAATTTCGGGTTGTCGAAACATTGTTTGCTTCTCCGAAATCGTATCAAGAGTTTTGGAGAGTTTTAAAAATGATTCCGAAAATATTTTCATTCTAGTCTTAGCAATCTTTTTAAGATTTTGGGCAGCCAATGCCTCCTGCCTTCCCGTTCCTCCAGCTGCATCCACGCGAAAGATAAGGTTACGAGGCAGTAGTAGGAACACGATTACTGCTGATACAAGAGCACCAATATCCTTCAAGGTGAGTTCCATGCTCTTATTAACGATTCCCATTACTGCGGCTGTTATGATATAGATCGAGGCCGTCGGGAATCTCCCCATCTCCCTGAAAACAGCAGGTATAATTCCCATCATTGTGTACATACCGAGTTCTGTAATCGGAACTCCTCTGAGGCTTAAGGCAAAGCCACATACCGCACCGGTTATAGTTCCCTGCCCGACTCCGTATTTGTAAGTAAAATATAAAATGATAAAGAATACCGCCGTCTGAAGCGGCGCAAAATAATTATTATTAAATTCTGGTATTGCATAGATACATACAGCCACAATAACTGCCATACTAATCATTTGCTCATTATTCATCTTATAGCCCTTCACTGACTGTTCCATATAATCAATTCCATTTTTAAATAGCCCGGCAGATGCAATCGCTATAACTGACTCTAGGATAGCCAATGCAATTGATTGGGATGTAGCCATTCCTGTTTCTGCTCCTAATAATGAGAAAATCAAAAGTATAATGGATGGCAGTCCATATAAGACCGGTTTGGGAATATTTCTATTTTTAATAAAGGATGACTGAAGCATGATCAATGTTCCAACCATGGTAAGCAGATACTTAAGAATTTGCAATGGATTCATTACCCATGCAATCCCTAGAAAGATTGCAGCAAATGCCAGCCCTCCTCCGGTATTTTCTAAATATGATGCTGTAAAATATCCGATTGCGAGCGGATTCATACCGAAAAATGATGCCCTTGCTATAATAATGCCAATGATGTGGATTAGTAATGTCCTTTTCTTAAAAGTCTTCAATTTTGCTCCTCCCGTTTCTTCCTGTACATAACTGTTCTTATTCAGAATTCTGTAACATTCAGTTGCTATATGAAAAAGTGCGAATCATCTAACATGCAGTGTACAGGCTGTTCTTGACTGTGTTGTAATTATAGGCAGGGCATTTTAAAATCTTTGTCAAATTTAATCCTGTTTCTCAAAAAACTTTTTGACAAGAACTCCATAGAAAAGGTGATAATCTCGAATATAGGGTCCTCACGAATTTTAACACCATAAAAAAATACGCCTCGAAAAAACTAGAGGCAGTCTATATAATGCAGATATTTAATATTAAAATTTGAAATGAATAGCTATATTATTAAATATTAATTTGAATCTATTTTATTAAATTTTAATACAATTTCTATTATTACCATTATTTAACTTTAATGTTTGATATATAAACTTTCCTGTATTATCATATACTTATACATATATGGATATACCTAGTAGTAATTATTATAACTTAATACCATCTTAAAAAATCGTTAGAGTATAATATCTTGTTAAAAGCATTATATTGAAGCCTTGCTGTAAAATTAAAATATTAAAACGAAAAATGTTAAATGTAAGAGGATATCGGGATGTATTATGAAATTAAAAAAGTAGAATATGAAGAAGAACTAGATAGAGCCTTACGTCTTATTTGGGATACCTTTCAGGAGTTTGTGGCTCCCGATTATAGTAAGGAAGGTGTAAATACCTTTCGATTAAACTACATAGAAAATAACGATTTTAAAGAGCATTTTAGAAATGGTCATCAGACTATGTATGGGGCTTACATAGAGTGTTACCTTATCGGAGTATTATCTATCGGTTCCAACAATGTCATATCCTGCGTCTTTGTAGATAAGAGATATCACCGGAAAGGGGTCGCTACAAATTTATTTAATTATATCCTTCCAAAATTAAAAGAAAACAATATTAATAAAATAAAACTTAATGCTTCACCCTATGCTGTTCCCTTTTATCATGCCCTAGGATTTAAAAATTTAGGAAGTCAAATGGATTATCAAGGTATTATATATACTCCTATGGAGTTAACGTTAATATAAAAATTTCAATAAAAATTAGAGGCTGTTATACAACAGCCTCCATCTCCAAATAGCGAAGGACGGATTTGAACCGCCGACACCGCGGGTATGAACCGCGTGCTCTCGCCAACTGAGCTACTTCGCCAAAGAACGAACTTTATTATATCTGCTTTCAGTATGGTTGTCAATCATTTTATTCAGATCATAACCATTCTTTTATCGAATTATTCTTTCTCTTTAAATATAATCTCATCCTTATATACAAGTCCAAGCTTCTTTCTTGCTATATCCTCTATGTATTCCTTTGTTTTAGTATACTTACTCATATTTTCAATATCTTTGGAACGGTCTTTCTGATCCTGTATCTGCTCGACAAGGCGGGCTGATTCATACTCGCTCTTTTTTAGCTCGTCCGCAAGTCCAATTCTTCGATATGAAATAATAGCAAAAAGGATCAAAACCAAAAAGGTAATGATTCCAACGCCTGTCCTATTCTTACGTCTTCTTCTCATCAGCAACGCACCCCTTAAATAAATATCCTTAGGCATTCACCTATCTACTTGTCAACTTTCTTTGAGTCTGATTCTGTGGTTTTTTCCACAGACCTATTCCTGTCAGCTGTTTTCCTGTCAGACTTCTTATGAGCAGCTCTCTTCTTGTCTATTTTCTTATGAGCAGTTTTCTTTCTGTCCTTCTTTTTGCTTTGTTTTACTTCGTTTTTCGTTCGTTTTTTCTGCATTTTTTCACCGGATCGTTTCTGGTGTTTTAAAGATGCAGCCTGCTTCCTTTTATTTAATGCTATTTTACATGATTTCGTACATTTTATCAATCGTGTTAGTACAAAATTCTTAATTTTCTTTCCGACGTTCCATAGAAACTTTATAAATTTAGTTACTTTATGAATGACAAAAACAAATGGACTTAATAGCATTTGTATCAATTTAGTTATCATCCTAACAAGCAGATCACTTAATGTAAAATGATAGAGTACCATACCAATCCCCATTCCCATAACACAGAATCCGCGGATGATCCCGTCATTTTCATTATAGATCATGGCAAAAATAAATAAGCTTGCCCCAACCCAAAAAAACAGGTCCTCAAGCGCTATAAAGAAACTGTCATGTTTAATCAACCTGCGGATAATACGAAGAATATCATAAACAAGAAGTATGATCGCACCGCTAAGTACCGAAATCATAAAAAATTGAAGTTCAATTGAAATAGCATGATTCATACAGGCCTCCTATTTAAAAAGCCTGCCAAACAGTGATTCTCCGGATTTGGAGCCTACCGTATCAGAATAGGTTAAACTGTCGATCCGCCCATCAATATCTACTTCGCCCTTTTCCAGAGTAAGCCGGTTAACATGTAGTTCACTTCCCCGGATCATCAATACCCCCTGCTCCGTCTGAAGTAAAATCTCTCCTGCATCAAAGGAGAGCACATCATTAACACCTGTAATCATGGCAGTTTTTCTAGCGTTGATATTAAGCTTGTGACCCTTAAGAATCTGCTGTTGCTTCTCTTCCATATAAAAAAGCCTCCCCATATAAAATACCTTTCGATATATCCTAGAAAAGTAAACAAGATATATCTTTTTAAGTATATGAGAAGACTTAGAACTTCATTCCATTATGAATTTAACATTTCATGATTAAGACGGCAGCTTAAAGATATTTATAAAGTTCCTTTGCATCGTCCTTTCTTGTTGTTTCCTGCACATCAAGAACTTCAACCTTTACCGCTTTGCTGCCGAATCCAATTTCAATGATATCGCCGACCTTAACATTAGCTGATGCTTTTGCAGGCTTACTGTTAATCATAACTCTACCTGCATCACAGGCCTCATTAGCTACCGTACGCCTCTTTATCAATCTTGATACTTTTAAAAATTTGTCGAGTCTCAACAACTTCCTCCATTTCCATAGCAAAAAGGCTGTTTTAAAAACCCTACACCCCCAATGAGATCCGGAATTTAAAACAGCCCTTTTTGTTTAAAATCAACTAAGCGTTAATTACATCCTTTAATGCCTTACCTGCTTTGAACTTCGGTGCTTTGGAAGCAGCAATTGTTATAGTTTCCTTTGTCAAAGGATTTCTACCTGTTCTTGCAGATCTCTCAGATACTTCAAATGTACCGAAACCTACTAACTGAACCTTCTCACCCTTTGTTAATTCTTCTGTAACAACATCGATGAAAGCTTTTAAAGCTTTTTCTGAATCCTTCTTGGAAAATTCTGTTTTCTCTGCAATCGCTGCAACTAATTCTGCTTTGTTCATGGATTTGCTCCTCCTCTAAAGTAATTAATTATATTCTATTATAACGATTGTTTTACTTCCCTCCACAAAACATCTTGCTCTATAGGGGATAGTTCACATAGATTCTGACCTCTGCTCTCAGCCAGAGCAAAAATATCTACAAATCTATTTATAAACTTATTAGTGGCATTTGTCAAGGAATTTTCTGCATTTAATTGTAAAAACCGTGATAAATTAACTATTGAGAAAAGTACATCACCAAATTCCTCCTCTATCCCAGTTTTATCACCATTTTCAATTGTTTCCTTAAGCTCATTAAGCTCTTCTTCAACTTTATCAAGTACCTGCCGATAACCCTCAAAATCCATCCCTGCTTTTGCTGCTTTCTTCTGGACCTTCTCTGCTCGAAGCATGGCAGGAAATGCTTTCGGCACTCCAGTTATTTCTTCTGCAATATTTTTAGTGTTTTTTTCTATCTTCTTGATTTCATCCCAGTTTTTTATAACACCCTCCGAATTCTCTACCGTAACATCTCCGAATACATGAGGATGTCTCCGTATCATTTTCTCTGTCTCTCCTGATATTACATCCGTAATGTGAAACTCCCCTTTTTCTTCGGCGATTGCACTGTGAAGAGCGACCTGAAGCAGGATATCACCTAGTTCTTCACATAGATTCTCATTATCCTTATTATTGATTGCTTCTATTGTCTCATAACATTCTTCGATTAGACAGGTTTTCAGGCTTTCATGGGTCTGCTCCCTATCCCAGGGGCATCCTTCTTTACTCCTGAGTTTTCGAATAATATCCATAAATTCGTCAAAGCTGTAATCAGACATAGCATATCTCCATTCCTCTGTATATTTATTACCAATTATACCAGTATATGACCATAAATTACAAGCAAATGCCACCCTTGACTTGGACTCTTTATACTTATAATTATCTAAGCCGCTTCCCTACTCCATTGAAAAAGTCGATTAGTTAGTTGGAAGTTCTAAAGTATAAACATAATATGATATATTGGATTTGTATTTACACTAACGGGATAATTAAGTTAGATTTTTATATTTTTCAAATTCTCCATTCCCATACTCCATAATTATCTCTCTTCGTTTTTCAGCAGTATCAGCTCTAAACATTCTCAGCAATTCCATCTTTTCAGTAATTTCATTAAAATTATCAATATCACTTAAATAACCGTCCGCCCATAAGATTCCACACAATGCACTAAGTTGATTAATACTATCATTATCACTAATATAAATATCAATCAAGTTAGAATACACATTTTCATTTTTTGCTAAACGTGATAATTTTGCAACAATAGAAACCTTCTCGTAGCTATTCGTTGATAACTTATAATTCTGGTTTATCACACTTATATATTGTTTTTCATTTGATATAATATACAATATTTCTGCAATATTAACGCTAGCCCCACTTGGTATATCATACGTATGTAATTTAGATTTTAAAGCGTCTATGCCCTTATATTTTTTTAATTTTGGCATAAATAATGCTAAAGCAGAATCATTCTTATCTACAAAATTATGCCATATAATATCTTCAATTTCTTCTCTTTCCCATTCATAAATGTTTTCTAATGTCAAAGGATAATATCCATCCATTTTTTCTCTACCTGTTGCTTCAATCTGCTTAATAAAATCTTTATAAGCTTGGCTATTTTCCATCAATAATCACCTCCAAAACCACATATTTTAACTAACATTTTCTTTTCAATATCATTCAACATCGCACCATAATAAGACTTTCCATCTTTGATTACCTGAACATATGTAACATCTCCTGCCCCACCTTCAACATATTGGGCTGACATCGCATTCCGGATTTTTTATGGTTAATTTTACAACAAATACTTACGCTATGAAACGTAAAATTTTAAATTTCTTAAATATAATTTCATGCAGGCTTTCCAAACCGAACAGAAAATTTACTACCCACATCACCTACGGCATGCTGGCTTTTAACAGCTGTCTTCTAACAAATATTGTGGATCTAAAATATGATTTTATCAAGCATGATCAACAAAATATAGCTTGAAAAAATATAAAATGCACTCCATTTCATGCTCCACACAAGTGGAAAACATTAAGGAGTGCATATAATGATCGTTTATTGTTCCATCTGTCTACCTAAAAACGCTGCTGCCGTTCCGGCAAGCTTATTCTCTAAATCTCCAAATTTTGTTTTTGCATCCTTTGTTAGGATGATAACAGAGCCTATCGCATCACCTTCACTTATGATAGGAGTTATTACCTGATACATAAATTCAGAATCATCATCATTTAGGATTCGTATAAAATTCTTATCATCTTTTCCAGCGATTACTACTTCACGTTCATTGATTGCTTCCTCAAGATCATGACTGATACCCTTCGTTATCATATCTTTTTTCGTTGGACCAGCTACTGCAATAAATTGGTCTTTATCTGTAATAGCCACTATATGTCCTGTCGTCTGGTTAAGTGAATCAGCATACTGTTTTGCAAACTGTCCTAGTTCACCAATCGGTGAATACTTCTTTAATATGATCTCTCCCTCTCTATCCGTAAATATTTCAAGAGGATCTCCTTCTCTGATTCTTAATGTTCGTCTAATTTCTTTTGGTACAACTACACGACCAAGGTCATCTATTCTTCTTACTATTCCTGTTGCCTTCATGCAAGATCTTCCTCCATTTTACGTAATTTGAATATCAGTTATTTGTTATATCTTTTACTAACTATATTGTTTGTAAAATGGGAAAGTTTATACATTTGTTTCATATTTTATTTTTGATTGGGAGTATTTCCATTCAATTATAACTATAAATTTCGTCTTAAAACATCAAACGTATTATATAAGTCTAGAATACCATATCCCCAATCCCTGTTGGGATAAGTAAGGTTACTGCTCCTTTTTGCACCACGTACCAAATATTTTTTAACCTCTAATGTATCAAAGCTGGTTTGGTTTCCGTTCACGATACCCCATTCAAACAATAATGCTACTATACCAGCTGTATGCGCTGCAGCAACACCTGTTCCGGTATAGTTAGTATATCCCCCGTCAAGAGTTGGTGCAATATAATTTACTCCCGGAGCAGCCAACTCCGGTTTGATTGTATTTGTTCTTGAAAAGCCCCTGCTTGCATTCGTATATAAGGAACCACCTGACGGATTATAGGCTGTTACAGTGATTGGGACCTCTGCATTCCCCGGAGCAACAATTGTTGTATAAATATCGGGTCTGATGAAACGTGTATCTCTTGTAATAAAATTACCCATAGGAAGCCAGATATGAAATTCACTGGAAAGATTGCCCTGGGCATATATGGTGAATTTCCAGATACCCGGTGTAACATTTTTAAAATTGAGCAAAATGACCTGATCACCCGTATTGTATTCCACAGTCTCATATTCAACATAAATTGTAGTCTGTTCAAATATAAAAGAGATTCTTCTAACAACCTGTAATGAAGCCGGTATTCTTGGTATGTATTCACCAGATGGTGATAAAATATCAATACTGAATATACCGGGCGCGCTGCCCCATAGGCTCATAGAAAAACCCTTATCATTCTCACCTACATTTAATTCAACCTCCAGATTGCCAATTGCCGGATCTATTACCCCATGAAAATGCCTTCCTAAATTTCCTTCGTTTCCTGCAGCAATTACAACTCCTGTGTGGGGAATATCAGCATAATTTGTTAACATCTGAGATAATGGTGATACGCCACCATGACTGCTTTGTGAGGTTCCTAATCCTATACAAATACTAAATGGACGATTTAATTGTCTAGCAACCTGTACGCAATATATAACCCCCCACATAATATTGTTCTCCTGATAGCATATCACACCCTCCGGAATAGAGTAAAAATCTCTGAGGTATTGTTTTGCCTCTGCCAGCTTTACAATAACAAGTTCTGCATCAGGTGCCACCCCATTGAAGCCTGCATTACTGTCCTCTGTACCGGCTGCTACTGCCGCAAGCATTGTACCATGACCATCTTCATCCGTACTTGGTACCACGGACAGAGGATTCTCACTATTTAATGCCTGATTAATCTGTTCTTTGTTATATTCGGTACCAAAAAGAAGTTGAAAAGGTGCTTCGTCTCCATGAATTGTTTGATCCCATATGGAATGTATTTTAGTAGTACCATCCTGGTTTTTAAAAGCTGGAAGCGTATACTTAACACCCGTATCAATAATACAGATTAAAATACCACTCCCTCTAAGATTAAAATTCGGAAGTGTGCGTAGCCTTTCAACACCTGAGGCCTCCAATGCTACTTCACTGGTCAGACCATATAAATATGGCACCAAAAGTAAACGCATACCTCTTACCGTTCTATTTTGAAACTGAGCAACAGGTAAATGCAGTACTGAATAATTTTCATCGATAACATGAAATTCAGCATTTGGGAATAAGTCTTTTAAGCCTGGATTTGCACGATAATCTATAATGAAGTCTGCATAATCCTCACCCATAAACTGATTCATTAAAGCACTTGTCATAGTAATCTCCATTCTTCAAAATACCACGAATTTGGTCATCAATATTATACTTGCAAAATAAATCCAATACTCTACATTCAAAACAATAACATCAATCTCAGCTTGATTTTATATGCTTAAAATGCCCCAAGGCGCAGACTATCGTATATATTATATATATCTAAAATACCAAATCCCCAATCACGATTTGGATATTCAACTCCTACCGTTCTTCTGGCTCCCCTCATTATCAGTTTATTTATCTCAATCGTACTCATTCCTAATAGATTTTGTTTTGTAATTCCCCATTCCAGCAACATTGCCACGACTCCTGTTGTATGTGCTGCAGCTACACTTGTACCTGTAAAGCCTGTAAATCCTTTATCGAGGGTAGGTCCTGTAATATCTACTCCGGGTGCTGCAACATTCGGCTTCACTACTCCGATTCTTGTATATCCTCTACTTGCTTCAATAAAAAGACTGTCATCCGCATCATTATATGCAGTAACCGTCACAGGTACCAATGAATTGCCAAATGCCAAAATTGTTGTATAGGGATCGGAACGTATAAAAAAGGTATTATCTGATATAAAGCCGCTCATAGGAAGCCATATATGAAAGCCCAAATTCAAATCTCCTCTTTCATATACTCTTAATCTCCAGATTCCGGGTGTTGGATTGGAAAACCGCATTAAGATTAGCTGATCTCCGCTTTCACTCTCAACAATTCTATTGTCAATATAAATTATTGTTGGTTCAAAAACAAACGAAATCTCTCTTGTTTCATTCCTGGTTACAGCAATTCTTGGGATATACTCACCTGAAGGTGACAATATATCAACTGTAAATATACTCGGTGATTGTCCCCAGAGTTCCATGGAAAAGCCTTTTTCATTTTCTCCGACATTCAACTCAACTGTATTAAATCTAGTAGTCTGATCTACCGTGCCAAAATAATGTCTCCTTGCATTTCCTTCATTACCGGCTGCAACTACAACTCCGGTACCAATACGCGTTGCTACTGTGGATAAAAAGCTGCTGGTCAGTCCCCGCCCGTCATGTGAACTTTGAGAAGTACTGATGGAAACACAAATTACCATTGGACTATTTAAAGCCAATGCTGTATTAAGCACATATTGTAATCCAAACAGCATATCCGTTTCCTGATAGCATACTGCATTATCAGGAATAAAAAAGAAATTACGTAATATCTTTTTTGCCTGCTTTAATTTTACTACAATAAATTCAGCTCCGGTAGCAACACCAGCGAAATTACTTTCCGGGACCGCATTCCCTCCTGCAATTCCTGCTACCATTGTTCCATGACCATTTTCATCTCTACTCGGAACTATCTGATAGGGATCTTCGCTTTGTAAAGCCTGATTAATCTGATCTCTTGAATATACCGTTCCAAAAGGCACACCACTGGATGGAGTTGCGCTCTGTATCGTCTGATCCCAGATTGATACAATTCTTGTCGTTTTATCAGCATTCTGGAATATAGGATTGGTATAATCAACTCCTGAATCAATAATTGCAATTAAAACCCCCTGCCCGATCAGATTAAAATTAGGTATATTTCGTAACCTTAATATGCCGGAGGATTCCAGACCGGTACTGCTGACCTGCCCAAGCAAAGAAGGTATTGCTGCATATCCAAACTCCATAATTATATTATTTGTAAACTGCCCTGCTGGAATATTAACAACTGCAGCCACACTATTAATGATTGTTACAGGATTATTTTTAAAGGGCTCCAGCAGTGCTAAATCTCCACTATAATCTATTAACAAATCTGCGTAGTCTTCACTGATTAACGGATTTTCTCCCGACGTCATACGGTTCCCCGCTAATAATATCTTAATAATAAGTATATTCCGTTTAAACAAAAACATGTTTTAAGTAAAGGAAAGAAATTATAAGTTCAATCAAGGTGCAGCATTTTTATTATTAAGAACGTAGGGCATGCTAGAGTTTACATCTATAATAGCATGCCCATATCTAACAAAGAATAAAGAATGTGCGCGCACATTCTCCGCGCCCGAGCGGGTTACGTAGTAACATACTTCCTTACCGCGAGGTGCGCATCCTGCACGGAGTGCTTTTTATTTCATAGGACGCAATTTTCTATGAAATAAAAAAACAGGGTCACAATTGAACCCTGTCTATGCTTGACTGAAGATGTACTGCCAATTCCATTAATCTATTACTTGTCTCGGCCAGAGAATTTGCCGATCTGGATTGTTCTTCTACAAAGGAAGCTGCCTGCTGCATTCCTGCTGCATTCTGTTCTGCAATTGCTGAGAGTGACTGAAACATATTAAGTATCTCATTTTTTTCCTCCTCCATCTCCTGTTCGGAGGTATTTAACTCTTTTACTACTTGTTTGGAAATTTCCATTGATGCTGAGATAGACTGATATTTTTCTATTGTTTCCGCTACGTTCCTTTGCTGTTGACTTGAGGTGGTTTGTATCCGTTCCATGCTTTCTGCCGATTTCTTTACATTACTTAACAACGTATTAATAATATCATCTATATACTTTGTTGAGGCGGCTGACTGATCGGCCATCTTCTGAATCTCTTCAGCAACAACAGAAAAGCCTTTTCCGGCCTCACCTGCTCTTGCTGCCTCTATGGAAGCATTTAAAGCAAGTAGATTGGTCTGCCTAGCCATATCGGAGATTATTTGACTGGCTTCACCAATCTCTATAGAACTTTTCTTGGTCTGTAATATAATTTCACCAATATCCTCTGTTGCTTTTCTATTTTCCTCTGCTGCCGCAGATAATTGTTTCATATAAATCAACCCGCTTTTTACCAGATCACTGACCTTCTCTGTTGTAACATTCAGATTATCTACATATTTTTGATTGTTTTCAATTTTTTTACCTAACAGTAGTACATTCTCTGACCCAATTTCCGTATTATTTGCCTGCTCCGACGCTCCAATGGAGATACCTTCCATGGTGTTTGATATCTCTAAGCTAATCTGTGCAGATTGCTGGGAGGCTGCTGTTAATTCTTGGGCTGCATCTGTAACATTATTAGCAGATTCGTTAATGCTTCCAATCATATCACGAAGATGCAGCATCAGGGTCTGGAATGTGTTGGATAGCACCCCGACTTCATCCTTCTGCTTTAGATATTCTTCTGATATATTATACCGAAAATCTAGATTAGCAATCTGCTTTGAGAGTTTTGTCAATCTTATCAAAGGTCTTGTTATCGTTTTCTCAAGCAGATAAACAATAACAAAGCTTAGTAATAATATAATTGCCATAACTGCCAGAATTGTACGAACCATACCTGGTATTACGGAAAATATCTCCCGCTTATTAGCCGTTGTTACAAAAACCCAATTAGTACCCGGAATCCTCGTATATCCTGCATAATATCCCCTTCCGTCCTGTTCAAAGCTTGTTACACCAGACTTATTCTTAAGCATAATTCGAAATGCATTTGCAAGAGAGGTAAATTCTTTGTACTTTTTTGCCTCTTTAATAGGATTAAACAGGTTTAGCACTTTATTTGCCTCCGGGTGAGCAATTACCCTACCCTCAGGGTTTATCATAAAAGCATAACCATCTTCCCCGTAGCCTTCGTCCTTAGTGAGCGTACTTAATGTATTCACTTCATTACGCGCAACCAAAGCACCAACAACCTTTCCATCTTTCGCTACCGGAACACAGATTTCAATCTCCGGTTTTCTTGTTACTCTGCTGATTATAACATCGGACATTCCCGCCTTTCCTTTTAAGGCCTTCTTAATGTAATCCCTGTCACTCATAAGGCTAACTGTGCCCTTCGTATAATATGAATAACCGTTGGGAAGTACGAAAGCAATATCAAGAAATGACGTCTTATCTAATTCTTCTTTCAAAGTATCTAGATTCACATCCCATGCTATATTTTTGATTTCCTGTTTTTTTGCTATCATCTCAAGTGTAGTAAATAGTGTTTTTATTCTGCTTTCCGTTAACTTCGCCTCTTGTGCCGCCACTAATTTTAATGACTTTTTCGCTTCTTCACTTAATGAACTATAGCTTCTATTAAGAAAAACCCCACCCATTACTGAAGCTAATGCAATAATCAAGATGAAAAAGGAAAGAACCAATTTAGTCTTTATACTTTTCATATGAATTCCTCCCAGCTTTTTCATTTGTCTACTTAGAGTCTATACAAAATAAAAGTATTTTTCCCTCATGTTTTCATAAAATTCAAGTAAATTTTATGTAAAACATTTTACATTTATGTAAATTATAGCTTCGTATAAAATATAGATACTTTTAAACCTATTTACGACAACGCCGTAGAGGAACAATCTGACAAGCTCTTATGCCAGCTTTAAGGGTTACAGAGTACTAGCTGTCCTTATACCCTTAAGAACATAAAAAGGGGATTTTGCTCTATAGTATCTTAACTATAATGCAAAATCCCCTAGTAAATCATATGTTTGAAGCAAATTTTAGTCCTTATGTTAAAATAGATTTTCATCCAAAATTATTGTAAACGGTCCGTCATTGATTAAGGATACCTTCATATCAGCGCCAAATTCCCCTGATTGTACATTACCTCGTATTTCTCTGATTCTGTTTAGTGTATATTCATAGATTTCAGTCGCAAGTTGTACCCCCGCAGCATCTGTAAAAGCAGGCCTATTCCCTTTTTTACAATCCGCATATAGAGTAAATTGCGAAACTACAAGAATTTCTCCCTCAACCTCTTTTAAAGCGAGGTTTGTTTTACCGTTTGCATCATCAAAGATACGCAGCTTAATAATTTTATCAATATAACGGTCTGCGATTTCTTTGGTATCATCATGCCCTACCCCGAGAAATAACAATAATCCTCTACCAATGGAACCGATACACTCACTCCCTACTGTTACTTTTGCTTCTAGAACACGCTGAATTACTACTCTCATATTTTAACTATCCTCTCATCTCTATTCTATATTTTTTATGCATGACCATGCATCAAGGAGACGCTCCATACCGAAACCTGCATTGGCAGGACTGGTGGAAGGAAGGCCATAGCTTTCTATCACCGTAATCGGATAGATATATTTCTTGTATAATCGGGATGCGGTACCACCGTTCGTATAAATCTTTTTAATGTTAGCTGTATCCAATATCCGGCTAATGTCATTTGGAATCACATTTTTAATACTACTGTCGGCTGAACCGGTAATCTCACAGCTTTGTATCACATCCCAGACTGCAATGCCGTGTTTTATTAGAAGATTTCTCTTTTCCGTTGTTGACACCGGAAGAGGTTCCTCAAATACCAAGCTGATTACCCTCCAGAATCGATTCTGTGGATGATGGTAAAAAAACTCCCCTTCCCTGGATTTAACCGAGGGAAAGGACCCCAAAATCAATATTTTGGAATCCTCATTATAAATTGGAGGAATTGGATGTACAATTCTGTCCATGTAATTTCTCTCCCATATCGTTTAATTTATTTTATCCTTTAAACTTTAGGCTCAGTCACAACAAATATTGAAATTTAACACTTTTCTAGAGGAACCTATTATGCGTTCCCCTAAATTCGCATTTTAAGTAATATTGCATATATTTTAACCAAATTTAATTATTCATATTTTCATAAGTTCAGATAAATTATTAATAATATATCTGGGTATATAGTGTTTTATATTCCAGATTTGTCCTTGACTTAACCATACAGATACTAAACCAGAATCAATTGCTCCTTTTATATCAATTAAAGGATTATCTCCGACAAATAGAGTGTTCTCACTATTTGAGTCAATTTTTGATAACGCAAGATGAAATATTTTAGGGTCAGGCTTTCTAATATCAACTTCTTCAGAAATTATTATAGTTTTCATATATCTTCTAAAATCTAATTTATCAATTTTTGTATTTTGAAAATTAGAATTACCATTTGTTACAATCCCCATTTTTATATTCTTTTCTACAAAATAATCTAAAACAGTGTATATATTAAGCATAGGTTCGGCACATTTGGGAAACTCTACATTCCAAAAATCAATTAATTCTTTTAAATCAGGTTTATATTTCCATGAGACTCTGTCTTGTAACTCTTTAAATACTTCTTCTCTTGGCTTATATCCTTTATTATCAATTTCAAAAAAAATATCTTTCACAATCAACTTACTATCATAGCCCAATGCATCACAATATTTTAATATAAAAAGGTCAACAAACTTACACAATGACCTATTTCTATCAAGTATTGTATCATCTAAGTCAAAAAGTATAGTATCAAAAATCAAACATTTTGCCCCCTTGTTTCTAAACTATATTGACTATATTACGATGTGACCGAGCCAAATTTTATTATTTAACTATTTCTTTCAAAAAAGAGCTTCCTGCTACTTTATTTTCAATATTAAAATAATCAAGGATTGTTGCCGCTATATCGGCAAAGGTCTGCCTTGTACCGATATTTACACCCTTCATAACCTTATCACCATATGCGACAAATGGAATATATTCTCTTGAATGATCCGTCGATGGTGTTGATGGATCGCAGCCGTGATCGGCAGTTATAATAAGGATATCATCTTCACGAAGTCCAGATAGAATTCTAGGCAGCTGCTGGTCAAAATAAGTCAATGCCTTTGCATATCCATCCACATCATTACGGTGTCCGTAAAGCATATCATAATCTACAAGGTTAACAAAGCACAGACCTTCAAAATCTCGGCCAATCCGTTCTATTAACATCTCAATTCCTTCTGCATTATCATGGGTACGTACCGTATCGGTGATTCCTTTTCCGGCAAAGATATCGTATATCTTACCTACGCCCAGCACATCAAGACCTTTATCCACCATCTGGTCAAGCATGGAATAAGGAGGTTTTAATGAAAAATCATGACGGTTAGTTGTACGTTTATAATCCGGATATATTCCGATAAAAGGTCTTGCTATGACCCTACCAACTCCATGCGCACCGGTCAGAAGATTTCTTGCAATCTCACAATAACGATAAAGCTCTTCTACCGGAACTACTTCCTCATGAGCAGCAATCTGGAAGACACTGTCTGCTGAAGTATATACGATTAATGCACCCGTCCTTACATGCTCCTCGCCATAATCTTTAATAACCTCCGTTCCCGAATATGGCAGATTACATATCACTCTGCGTCCTGTCTTCTCCTCAAAGGAGCTTAGAATTTCTTTTGGAAAACCGTTTGGATACGTAGGAAATGGCTTCTCTGAGATTATCCCGGCAATCTCCCAGTGCCCTGTAGTGGTATCCTTACCCTTAGAGCTTTCAGCCAACCGTCCAACGGCCCCTTCAAACTGTGTATCACTGTAATCTTTGGGGAATTTATCCACAATTCCATCAATACGAAAAAGTCCTAGTTTCTTCATATTAGGCATATCAAAATATTGGCTTGTCGATGCCGCATATAGGGTATTACTTCCCTCATCTCCATACATAGCAGCATCCGGTAATTCACCGACACCAACACTGTCTAAAACTACTACAAAAGCACGTTTCATAGAATTGCCTCCATTCATATATCATATTATCAATTGATTCTGTCCTATTATTTAGAAATTACACTGATTTATTCATTCATTATATTCTGAGTTTCATTAATTAAAATGGATTTATATGGCCTACAAGACTATTATAAATATTATCTTAAAGAATGTCTATGTTTTCCTTCCTTCACATTACTTTCCATTATTTATTTAATTTTTTTTAATTTTATTAAGAATTCATTAAATGCTTTTTGCCGGTTGTTATCACAATTATTCTATGCTATAATTTACAAGGCTTATCTAAGGATGTTGAAAGGTGGTGCAAGAGTGAAAAACAAAAAGACTATAAAACAACTACTATCAGAATATAAGCATGGCGTTATTCTGTCATACTTTTTCATATATTTAATTTGGTTCTTTCTATTGGAGCATACTGTTACTACAAAGTATCATGTTATTCACTGCAAGCTGGATGATTTGATTCCTTTCAACGAAGTTTTTGTCATCCCATATTTCTTATGGTTTGCGTATATCTTTGTAACAGTAGCATACTTTTTCCTAACCTCGAAGAAGGACTTTTATAAATGCTGTGCTTACCTTTTTACCGGCATGACAATCTGCCTTATCATCTATACCATATTTCCAAACGGAACAGGAACCCAGCTTAGAGTCGATTTGGATAGCTTGGGAAGGAAAAATATTTTTATTACTATCCTTTCTCGTCTCTATAGTTTTGATACGGCAACTAATGTATTTCCAAGTATTCATGTATTTAATTCGGTAGGAGCACTTATCGCAATCAACAAAAGTGAACGCCTTCATAAAATGAAATGGCTACAGTGGTCGGCCTTTACACTTACCATACTAATTTGTTTGTCAACTGTATTTTTAAAACAGCATTCTGTAATGGATATCTTCGGCGCTCTGGTACTGAATATTATCATGTATTTTATTGTTTACGTTCCCTCCTGGGTCAGATTTACAAAAGAAACAAAACAAACGAAGCGGGAGCTATCCAATATTTAATTATTTAGAACAGCGTAAATGATTTCTAAAATATAGCTAATTCAAGGGCTTTAGCTAATCAACCGATTAGTTTAAAGCCCCTATTTATATCTTCCTTTTAATTAAAACCATAGATCTTCTTTGTTATATTGTAGCCCATTTCGATAATTTTACGTCCGAATTTTCCCGGAAGGTTCATCGATCTACCCAGTATCTGAGATCTGATTTTCTTATAGAGACGTCTATCATAGCTCTTCAGATAGTCCCACAAATCCTGTTTCTTAGCCAGACTCTCATCCGTGCCTTCCTTAACTAAGAATACGCTACTGACAGTCATCATCATAGACAGATATTTTATCATGTAATTCTGAAGTTTCCTGCTTCTAATCTGAAAAACATCATGGGATTCAATCATTATTTTAGTAATCTTTAACTGTTGATCAATTCGTCTGATCATCACCTGCTCATTTACCGACTGATCCTCTCTTCCAATAAAATAACGATACAAATTAACATCCATATAATACAAGGT
>JAEWMT010000123.1 GCA_023393095.1 Bacillota bacterium | reverse complement strand
CCCGGTTAAAAGAAACCATAGTCTGCTTGACCTGATTCCCAGATAAGAACTTAATAGAATAAGTATTGATGCATTTACCTCCATCACCCGTTCCGTATCCCATTCTCCTGCTAAAGTCTGTATTCGTTCCGTTATTTCAGCTTCCTCACACTTTTTAAATATATTTAACGTACGCAGCGTCTGATTTCTGATATCAGCATTTATTTTCGGATCGGTTCTTAGTAATACCCGCTGTGAGTTAAGCGGTAATATATTTTTCTTTTTCATATTCTTCTCCATTCCGCTGTTTGTAGGCAATAGCATTTCGTGAAATGTTGCGCCGAATAAAATGCCATAACTATTTGACATCCTAATCATATCTTTAATTATAAATAGCTCAAAACTAGTATGTGTTTAATTAAATATAATATACAAAAATGGATTTATAAACCGTATCAGAAATTATGAAAACCTCTGATTTCCTGTCAAGCATCAGACATATAAAAAAGCTGAAAGCTATTTGTATACAGGGGTTCTTTCTGTGTTCCTTTTCATGAAACAACATCGAAATACTCTCTATACTAATAACTTTCAGCTTTCTCTTTATCTTTTACGAAGAGATTATGCCGCATTCTTCATACTATTTACATCGTATTTATTTGAAATATTGCCTTCATTCCTATCTTTTTCATAAGCCCCTAGCCCTGACAATATAAAAAGGAACAAGGGTAAGGTTTGAAACCATAACAGCGTGATATCCGTGGTGCCATGAACAAGAGCTGATGCAGTAACAGCAAGAATCAGTGAAGTAATCATCACATTCTTTTGCGCAAAACATATTTTAAATACTGATATAAAGAATTTGATTATATAAAACAGGAATAATCCTGACCCTATAATACCGAAATTCAGTAGCATGTCAATATATAGACTATGTGCATGTGGTACAATTTGATTAAGATATGAAAAATCAAATAAATAGATAAAGGAATAAAAGCCGTGACCAAATAACGGATTTTGCTTAATCTGCTCTAATGCAAGTCCCCAGATATTTTGACGCAGTCTTACAGTTACATCAACATCATAAAGGCGCGGAATTATATTTACACCAAAGAAAAATACCAAGAAAGCACCAATTGCTGCTGCAAACAACCACAGAGCTAGTAAACGATGTCTTTTTAAAACAATAAGTAATACCGCTACACCAATAAATACCTCTACCCACACAAACATGCTCTTACATAAATATACACTAATTACATTAATCAATGCCACCATGTAATAAAACCATTTATGATTTTGCTTCGTAAGAACTTTATATGCACATATTATTATTACGGTGCCTACAATCGTACCAAAATAATTCGGATAAAAGAAAACTGCCGAAATTCTTTGGCTGCCGCCTCCAATATCGATCGTTTTTACAATCTTCTCGATAATTGCATATCCGGTACTGGTTAAACTAAAGCAGCAAATCAGATGAAGAAGCTTTTCAAACAGTTCGCTGGTCATTATGCTGCGTATATATAATCCTAATGCTACAGCAAAGATAATTCCAATTCCAGTTGCAAAACCAAGCCAGTTTCGATAAGACAACGATACAATTAGTGAATATGCCAGAAAAAGCTTAAGTATATTATCATTTTTATTTACAAAAATCATCTGACGTGTCTGTTTATTCACTACGACATAGATTGCCAGTCCAAATAAGATAATGATTGAAATGACATACGGCAAAAAAATCGCAGCAACCATAAAGGTTGCGATATTAGCACCTGTTAAAGAAACTTCAACCTTACGTTTCAATGCTATATTTTCGATGATATTCATCCTCTTTCATAAAATAATTATTCAAATATTTGTAATATATTTGAAACCCTCGACCCAAGGATGTATTTTAGCACATAACCACAAATTACGCAATCATTTTTATAGAAATTTCACTTTTCACTATACAAATTAACCAATTTTTAATTTTCATTGTAAGAATACCAGTCCATTTCAGGGGTACTTTTTTCTATTAGAATCCCGTTCAGATAACCAATATAATGCATAATGTACTTATTTTTACCATGTATCACATCAATATCGTTTATGCCACCATCTACGATTGATGACCTAATTTTTCATCATCAAGTTCCTTGAAAATAAGGCACCTAAATAAATATATATTCTACTATATCCATTTTTATACCTAAATTAATACTAATATTATGAAAACCTTCATTATGGCGCTGAGTAAAGTGAGTGTGCATCCGCCGGAGGCTGTCTAATTCTCAAGCATCCGAATTAAAATAAAACGCAAAAAAATGGTGGCACAATATTGTAAAAAATAGGTACCACCATCTATAACTCATATAAATCCTATGCACAGCACTCCAGAAAATATCTGTGTACCCTCAGGTCTTCTGTTAATTCCGGATGAAATGCTGTAACAAGAATATTCTTTTGTCTAGCTGCTACTATATTTCCATCCACTTGAGCAAGTACCTCTACACCTTTTGTTTTCGATACTGCTTCAATATAGGGCGCTCTGATAAATGTCATCGGAATATCACCGATTCCTTGAAACAGACTACTGGTATGAAAGCTTCCCAATTGTCTTCCATAGGCATTTCTCCTTACCGTTATATCCATAACACCAAGGTATCTGTGTTCATCATTGGATATTTTCTTAGCCAATAATATCAGACCGGCACAGGTTCCGAATACCGGTATCCCATCCTCAATCATCTGCCTTAAAGTATCAAACATCTCCTGCTCCTTAAGAAGTTTCCCTATTACAGTACTTTCTCCTCCAGGAATAATAATGCCATCTATTTTATTATTCGTAAGGTCGGATTTTTGCCTTATTTCAAAAGCTTCCTCTCCAAGCTCTTCTATAACTTTCTTATGTTCAGCAAAAGCTCCCTGTAATGCTAAAATACCTATCCGTTTCATAATAACCTCCCTTCGGGCTAAAAATGCAATAGCCCTCTATTCTCCCCTCTGCGCCATCAAGAGTTCTATTTCCTGTTCATTGATGCCAACCATTGCTTCTCCCAGATTCTCTGATAATTCTGCCAAAAGCTTTGAATCATTATAATTGGTAACTGCTTTCACAATGGCTTGTGCACGCTTTGCAGGATTTCCAGATTTAAAGATTCCAGAACCTACAAATACACCTTCTGCTCCGAGCTGCATTAGTAATGCTGCGTCTGCCGGAGTAGCAACACCACCAGCCGCAAAATTCACTACCGGAAGCTTTCCGTTTTCATGAACATTACGTACCAGATCATATGGAACCTGTAATTTCTTAGCCGCCTCAAACAACTCATCTTCCCTCATATTTTGAAGTTCTCTGATCTGTTTCATGATCAATCTCATATGACGGACGGCTTGAACAACGTCACCGGTACCGGGTTCACCTTTGGTTCGGATCATGGCTGCACCTTCATTAATTCTTCTGAGTGCTTCTCCCAAATCTTTTGCACCGCAGACAAAAGGTACACCAAATTTTGTCTTATCAATATGATATACATCATCCGCTGGGGACAAGACTTCACTTTCATCAATATAATCAATTTCAACTGCTTCCAATATCTGTGCTTCCGCGAAGTGTCCGATACGGCATTTCGCCATAACCGGAATTGATACTGCCTCCTGGATACCCTTAATCATCTTCGGATCGCTCATTCTTGAGACACCGCCAGCTGCTCGGATATCAGCAGGAATTCTCTCCAGTGCCATAACAGCACATGCTCCTGCTGCTTCCGCTATTTTTGCCTGTTCCGGTGTAGTCACATCCATGATAACACCGCCTTTTAACATTTGAGCTAGATTCTTGTTTAATTCATACCTCTGATTCATTTTTTTCCTCCATTCTGCCGTTTCTGCGGCATACAAATACTGAGCGAAAAGCACGCTCCATACTTTTGGGTCATAACATTTAAATTTTATTGACGTTTTAATAAATTTGCTTTATTATAATTCTAATCTGATATTGTTATAAGCACCAGAAACGTCAAACTTAACAGTATCAGATTAACTTGAAATGAGGTATGTATTATGGATATGATAACGCTGCAATTTAATCCGGAAAGTAAAGAACCCCTTTACCATCAGCTCTATACTTATATAAAAGAAGAAATCCAATCCGGAAGAATACTATTTGACACAAAGCTTCCTTCTAAGAGAAAACTTTCTACCTATTTAAATGTAAGTCAGAATACTATACAGGCTGCCTACGATCAGCTGATTGAGGAAGGATATATTATAGCCATTGAAAAAAGAGGTTTTTTTGTCTGTAAAATAGATTTTATACAGAAATTAGAGGTTCATCTTCTCCCACTGACAAGTGGTAAAACGGCTACATCTGAAGTTCTCTATGACTTTTCCTATCACGGAGTTGATATGCCTTCCTTTCCTTTTGATCAATGGCGAAAACTCATGAAGGAAGTAATCAATGAATATGATTATGAGTTATTAATGCCAGGGGATTCCCTTGGATATTACAGATTAAGAGCCGCTCTTAGTGAATATCTCCATCAATCTCGAGGTGTAAATTGCACCAGTGATCAGATTATTATTAGCTCCGGTACGGAGATGCTCTTTCAGACTTTGATCCAGCTTTTTGACGAACAGTGTATTTACGGCATTGAAAATCCTGGATATGAAAAGCTGAATCAATTATTTACTGGAAATCGCGCCAAATTTTCGGCGATCAGCATTGATCATAACGGAATGATTCCTTCTGAGATTGAGAAAAGTAACGCCAATATTCTATGTATTACACCGGCTCATCAGTTTCCGTCCGGCGGGGTGATGCCGATCAACCGTCGTATTCAATTATTGAATTGGGCAAACGAAGCAGTTAACCGATACCTAATTGAGGATGATTACGATAGTGAATTCAAATACAGTGGTCGACCAATTCCTGCGCTGCAGGGACTTGATAACAATGAAAAGGTTATTTATATGGGTTCACTTTCCAAATCTATATCACCGACACTGCGTGTCAGTTACATGGTATTACCTACACATTTAATGAAAAGTTTTAGCGAAAGACTGTCCTACATTCTCTGCCCTGTTCCAATGCTGGAGCAAAAGGTGTTATGTGATTTTATTGAAAATGGAAGTTTTGAAAGACATCTGAATAAGATGAGAACGATTTATAAGAAAAAACGTGAAACTTTAGTAAAAGCGATTAATGATTTAAACTGTAAAATTGAAATTATGGGAGCCGATGCAGGGCTTCATCTTCTGATCAGGGTACCAAACAGTATGACTGAAAATGAGCTAATTAAATCAGCTTTACAGTTAGGTGTAAGAACCTACGGTATTTCAAAATATTACTTTGATCATTCCTATACTACGGCTCCCCCTGCCTTATTACTAGGATTTGCTACCATGAGCGAAGATAAAATTGTACAAGCAGTTAAGCTTCTAAAGAAGGCCTGGTTTTCACAAGCCAAAAATTAACTAGATTTATGAATATGAATGCACACATATTCATCTCACTATATAAATATGACTTAGGCACCCTAATCATAATAATAGATATTATTCATTCAACAGTTTTCTTATGATTCGCCATTGAGGAAGAAACTTATCCATATATGCCTTAAATACTGCATTATGACTTCTTTCCAGCAAATGAACTAATTCATGCACTACCACATACTCCAGACAAATCGGAGGTTTCTTCGCAAGCTGCAGATTTAAACAGATATTCTTTGTTCTGATATTACAGGTTCCCCACCGCGTCTTCATATCTCGTATCGTAAATCCGGCTGACTTTACATCAATGATAGTCTCCCACTTTGATATCAGGTATGGAATTTCCTGTAAAATCGCATTCCGATACCAACCTTTCATAAGCTCTTTGCGCTGATCAATGGTACTTCCTTTTTTAATAGAAAGAATCAGACAATCCCCAATCATATCAACAGAATTTCGGGCAGTGCCCTCTTTCACCATGAGAGATTTTTCAATACCCCATACGAAATGTTTCTCACCGGAAATATATTGTAGCTCCTGCTTTATATTCCTATTTTGAATTTTATTCTGTTGTATTTTTATCCAGTCTATCTTAGATAACAGAAAGCGTTTAATCTCCCTCTCGCTCATTCCGGTTGGTGAAGATATATGTACTCTCCCATCCGGAGGAAATATTCTCAAATACATATTCTTTATTTTTTTCTTCTCAATTTCAACTATTATTCCATTAATATCCATATACTTCATAATAACCCTCACCCTATCTACTTGGTAGTTCAAATTCCTAAGTGCATTAATCTATTACTAATTCAATTTAAAAGCAGAATATACGAATTTCACTGTTCTTCCTGTATAAATTATGCTTTGATCTTCATACGAACGCTCATGCTTTGGGCTTAAATCCAGAATCATATTAAAAATCTACTTCACCAATTGTTTATCCGTCTATTATCCTGGCAATAATGCTGTTTAGGAGGTATATTTATGATTACATTTATTAAAAGCTACAATCTTGAGATAATAAAAAAGAAATTTGTTCTTCTCTATCTTTTCAATGTTACTGATTTCCTGTTTACCGTGATATTACTAAAGACAGGATATTTTTCTGAGGTTAATCTATTGATGGTGAAGGCACTGCAAAATCCTTTTGCAAGTATTCTCCTGAAGATAGTGTTACCGGCCGCGCTTCTTTATTTTATCTATAAAAGAATGCGAGGAGCCGATGAAATTCAGCTAAAAGCAGCCAATATTGCTGTGAATATAGCACTAACCATCTACATTCTCGTTAATATATCTCATCTGGTCTGGACAGTATTACTTCCAGTATTTATCATGAGATATTAACACCTCTGTGAATGTATAATGAAAAACTGGTTTGGGTGTGATACCGTTTTAATTATATAAAGTAATGCTTGATAAAATCAGCATGTAACATCAACTAGAAAACCATGCGTTTATTCCGTCTTTACATCGAAGCTAGAATAAAAACTAAAGAACTGATGGTTTCTTCTTTGTACTGAATTGCTGGTTTTTTCAAGCATTATCAACAAAGTTCAACTGCGAAGTTTGAGTTATTTAATATTAGGTAATCTTTTTATTATTTCATACAAATCCTCATAATTGCCCTGTTTAAATCCTGTAGTATCTTCTCCCTCCGGACAAATCATATAGTCTGTCAAAAGAAAGGTATCCATTCCCAAACGGGAAGTACACATATCTTCGGTCACATCATTTCCTACCATAATGCATTCTTCCGGCTTCCTTCCTATCTGTGACAATATCTCCTTATAATACTCTAGTTTCGGCTTGCAATACTTACTGTTTTCATAGGTAGTAATCCAGATAAAGTCGTCTGGATCAAGACCTGCCCAAAGAATTCTTGTTAAAGTAGCAATTCTGGGGAACAGCGGATTCGTGGCTAGTACAACTGGATAACCCTTTTCTTTTAAAAGCTTGATACACGATTTTGCCAATGGATGCCTAGAGGTTGTGCTCTTCGCAAATTCAAATTCATTACGGTAAAAATCATTAAACACATCCTCCAACTCCCTAATGTCATTTCCTAGAATCATAGAGAATTCTGTCCAAAATCTCTCTTCGTTCGTCATGGAACCATCATTTCTTACCATCAGATCGGTACATTTCATCAAAGCACTGATAAATTTCTGTGGCTCAATTCCATATGGAATTATTTTACCAGATAATGCTTTTAGATATGCTTCAAGAAATTTCTGTTGACTGGGCATCGGTAATAAGGTTCCATCTAGATCAAATAAAAATGTATTCATTTTAACTCCGTTCCGTCGCCCGATAGCGATATTTTATAATTTTATCTTTATTATGTTACCAAAATATATATCGTAAATCAACAGGTTCTACGTAAGAAAATTTCCTGCCATTCCTTTTCCGGTTTATAATCCAATGACCACTCCGGCCCTGCTTCTTCCCTAATTCTATACTTAAGAAATGCTTTATCCGTATCACTTAGCAAATTAAATACTTCTTCATATTCGTTGCCATAGAAACATTCCTGAAGGATTTCTATCAGGTCACTCAGATTACGTACAGTTTCACGGATTCTTATGAGCTTATCCGAAACACTGTGGAGCTCTCCAAGTTCTTCAATTAATTCCCTAAGTGCTTCATCATCCATAGCAATACCATCTTCAAAGCTTTCCTCCAGCTGTACTTCACCTTCAAATGCAATAAATATTTCCTCTAGTGTATCCGTTTCTAAATTGTGTACAATTCTCCTGGCCAGCTCGGATATTGCCTTTCCAGCATAGGCCGTTATTACACCTGAAAGTTGAAGTTCTTTCCCAATACGATCTAAAGAAATTCTGAGCAGTTCAGCAATTTCTTCCTTGTTCTTTCCTTTCAGCCTGTTGTTAAGCCAATTTCTTTCTTCTACTGGAATATCCAGCATTATTATCTCTCTACCGGTCAATTCGCAGCCGAGAGCATTGGTTAAGACTAATTCAAATATATTAATCAGCATATGAACAGAATCTTTATCGAAATTTTTTAGCAGCAGGGCTATTTTCTGTTCTGAAAAACATCGCAGAAAATCATTCTCGATGGTTAATCGAGACAAATATTCATACTGGAACTCAACTCCCTGTAAATCGGTTATCGTTTCCAAAAGGGGATAGTCAATGCTTCCAGGTACATCAAACGAGCCAAATTCAATTTGATATTCTAGAAAGAATTTGGGTAAGCCATAAGTAATGGTATCCTGATAAGCAAAATTATCTATTATTAATTTATTTTTCATCAAGTCATTTAGAAGAACTTCCGCTTTATCCTTTAATTCAGAAACAGCGTCCATACCCTTAAGAAATAAGGACTTAATTTTTTCATTCGTTAAAATATTACTTACTTCATCCATATCCTTGATTGATTTCAGATATAAACCGATGCTGTAAGTAATTGAATGAAGTATTTCCTGTGCTTTCTCAACCGGTATCGAGCTGCTCTCTCCACCGGTATAACGATCCACTTCCTTGCCAAGTAAATCAATCAATTCCAACTGGATTCTCTCAATCTGGACTTGTGTAAGCATTTTTTTATTGCACATCTGAAGAAATAATGATTGAAAGTATTCTCCCTGATTTAACAAATTTTTGTCAATACGATTCAGTTTTTGAATTTGATTCATGCTATTCCCTGCCTTTCCAAGCTTATTCAGCTTAATCCTCATGATCCCAATCCAGAAAATCTATATAATTATCTTCATAACCATCCGAATTACGGTACTCCTTGGTTCCATAACGAATGTCTCTGCAGTAATTCTCCAACATTGTAGAATTTAAGTATTCTAAAGATCCCTGACATGCATCATCAAAATACTTTTTCATTAATCGGATTAATTCATCATCAGTCAACTCCTCCAAAGACTCATTTTTAAAATAATAGAAACACTCCTGTAGTCCGATCAGAGTTTCTAAATAATTATCCTGATAAAGATAGGGCGAATCTGCGAATTCAATAATTATTTTCTGAGTGATTCCTCCACCAAATTCAATTCTTCCTCTTTTCTCCAATTCCTCCTGACGATTTTCTACAAGGTCATGAATATCATTTTCCGTTAATGTCAAACCGTATTTTGATGTGTGTTCATTGCATTTACGAATTTCTGTTACCATTTGCTGATTAAGTAGTGTGACCGGTAATAACATAAATTGCTCATTCATATAGGATTCATCCTTTCGAAAATATTTTTTAAAAAAAGGATTGACAACTGATGACATTTGTGCTATAGTTATTATGTGATAATTTACATACTCGCCAAATTACATCAATAATTAATTATATAATCAAAAATTTAAAATGTCAACTACTATATTAATACAAACGTTATTCGATATTCTTTTAATTCATTGATATAAACGAATTATTTATTATTCATATATTATCTCATCATCTTCACTATCCAGATTCAGTACCAAATGGTAAGAAGTAATCGCAGAAACTCGTATCACCACTTTTCCTTTTATCCTACCTCTATATTTTACTTTTAATTGTTTAAATAAATCATAAAAGCCTTCATCTAAGAGTACATCTGCTGAATCATTGTAATCAATTGTGATAATATCATCTAATCCTGTAATTTTAGGTTTTTTCTCACTATTCTCAGATCTAAGAAGCTTTTTTAGCAGACTGCCAGATAATAAAAGTTCTCCCGTAAAGACTTTCTTTTCCAGCTTCAATTGACCTCCTGTAAGAACATAATATAATGCCATAATAATCTCCATTCTATTCTTCTTTCAACCTGTCACCTTAAAATAAATAGTGTAGCCGAAGGCTGCCGGTTTCTTGGAATTCTCAGTAAGAACCCAGAGTGTATTCTGATTCACAACATCAGGTATCTCACCGTCTCCATCGGTAAAAATTATCACCAAAGGTATTTTTCTCTCATCTGCTAACTTAAATATTGGCCTAAAATCTGTTCCACCCCTTTTAATCCTTCTGCTATCTGTTACAAAAGTATTTAGTGGTACCGGTTGGGAACATTCCGTATCAAATCTGGTTACAAACATTGAGGTACCAGTTATTTTATCAATCTCGATAAGCTCATGATAAAATTCCTTAACAAGCTGATCCGATATCGAACCGCTTTCATCAATAGCAATTAATGCATTGACTCCAATCGACCTCTTTGTACCTGGTAGCTCCTCATATCTTTTTGATTGGCGTTTGTAAGATTTTCGTACTATCATCTTTCCTCTTCCGGTAAGAAAACGTTTCAATATTACCCGCCAGTCGATCTGAATATCACGGTAAACTTCGTTAAATCCCTCTTCTAATCCATCTGGAATTTCTCCTTCTGATTTTGCCTCTGAAAAAGTCTGTACCAAATTACTTTTCAAGGCCTTTATTTCTGATGCTGTGGCTGTATCTTCCGACATCTTCTGAACCTTAAGAGGTGTTCCTCCCTCTGATATCAATATGCATTCATCCTCGATCGATATTAATGATGATGAGAAATTATCCGTATCACTAATAATCTCATAATAATATTCTGCATTTCTTTGTCTTTCTATAGTTCTTTTTATCTTCTCCCTTATTCTTTCTACCGTAACCGCATCCTTTGGAATATATTGTTCTAATATCATATCATTTACTGCAAGATCACAGGCAATAGACCAAAGATTAATCTGGCGGTCATTTCTTCTATACTGGTGCAATAGAATCACATGCAGCAGTTCATGAATAACAACACCTATCTTATGCTGGTTTGAAAGGCTCTCAAACCAGACCTGATTATAATAAATAATCTGGTCTGGTAAGGAATACATTTTAATCGTATCAACAGTATCTGTTTCCATTATTGAAACGGAAGAAGCTACATAACCATAGAAGGGCTGTTCAATTATTAATTTCATAACAACATCATGAATATTCATATAACCGCTCCTATTCTACACTGATAAGTTCTATGATCTTATCACTGATACTGTCAAAAATCTTAAGCTTGTCAGACAGAATCAAGGCTTCCTCCGGACGATTTATCGATAAGTATTTAAATAATAATACCCTGAGCTCCTCAGGAAGATCACCCATGAATTCATTCATACTAGCTAAGTGCTCTTCACAGATGCTAAACTCAATAATTACTTTCTTAATGATATAATTTAATATATCAATGTGACAATTGCTTACCAGATACTTAATATCTTCCTTCACTTCTTTATAATTAGAAAGAAGCTTTTTTGTTGAAGGAATCTTTATATTACTCTTCTTTTTAAATGCATAAAAAGCTGCAGCAGCCTGTGGTCCGACGATTCCTGCAACCAGTTCTCTCATCAGTTTCTCTTCCAGCTTGCAATTATTAAGAAGCTCCTGTACCTTGGTCCAGCCTCGTGGTGTCGGATATTTTAATATTGCGTTAGAATCAGCAGCTTTCTTAACAATAAGTAGCATATCGGGACATGCCTGCAGATAAGTCAATACATCATCATTCGGGTTATTCTTCATGGAATAGGAT
>JAEWMT010000070.1 GCA_023393095.1 Bacillota bacterium | reverse complement strand
GCCTTTGTCAGTTAAAATACGGCCGACCACCTGGCAAGCCTATCTTTAACAGTTTGAACATTTATTTGTCGTTTCGTATAGTCGAAAACGCCTCATTCCCAATAGAAAGCTTGGAAAGAGGCGCTTCAACTAAAAATGCTTAAGGTAATTTAAGATTTTATAACTATGAATCAAGATTTATTCATCGGATGATCTTTTCAGGGAGAAGATAAATTCGGTACCTACACCCTCTGTACTGATAACATTTATATTTTCGTTATGTGCCTGAATTATTTCTTTAGTAATGGAAAGCCCAAGACCGGTACCCTTCTTGTCCTTACCACGAGAGGTATCTGTTTTGTAAAAACGTTCCCATATCTTTTTGATGGAATCCTTTGGAATGCCGATTCCGTAATCCTTAACGGATATAATTACTTTTTCACCTTTTTCTTCTGAAGACACCTTTATCTTTGAGTTGGAATGACTGAATTTAATAGCATTATCAATTAAGTTATACAGGACGCGTTGGATTTTACCCATATCGGCATCTACCAAGGTTTCCTTGGAGGAGAAAACTAGGTTAAAAGTGATTTTTTTAGCTCGACAGGAGCCTTCAAAGCTTTCGGCGGTTTTCTTAATTACCTGATTGATATCAAAGGAGGAGATATCAAGAAAAGCACCTTTATTTTCAAAACGATTCAGCTCCAGCAGATTTGCGGTCAGCTTCGTCAGTCTCTCGGCTTCAAACAGGATGATATTAAGGTATTTATCCTGCATTTCATAAGGAATAGTTCCGTCCTTCATAGCTTCTGCGTAACCTTTGATAGAGGTCAATGGTGATCTGAAATCATGAGAGATGTTTGCCACGAATTTCTTCTGGTAATCCTCCAGACTAGCCAATTCATCCGACATATAGGAAAGAGCTGCACCGAGGCTACGATATTCACTCATCCCCTTTAATACCAAAGAGTAATTATGATTACCGGAGGAATATTCTTTTGCAGCCTTGATTAGATTTTTCAAAGGGACTACTGTTATATAATAAAGATAGATAAACAGTATAAAGAACAGAGACAGGAATATCAGGTAGCAAATATTCATAATATCAAAATAATGGACTGCTTCGTTTATAATTCCATCTTCGGATAAACTAAGGATGATATAGCCGCTGAGATTATAATTGTATAATATCTTACTGGTGAAGGTAAGCATTGGTTCAGTAAAAACTTCGCTAAAATAAGTATTTCTTGAGATATAATTATCATTTAACAGCATTGGATCCAGTTGATTAACGTCATATGCCACAGCATTTTCGCTACTATCGGCAATGATGATACCGCTTGTGTTAACAATCCAGACACGGATGTTTAAATAGGCTTCTATTGATTTGATCTGCTTAGTTATACTATCGCGAGTTGGCTCGGAATCGGTAAAGTTCTTCATATATTCGGTAGAAATAATATCTGCCTCTCGCATCAACTGATTGGTTTTATCCTTCCTAAGCTGGTCTTTCAGAAGACCCATGCCATATGTATTCAGAAGTAGAAATAGGGCTACTCCAGTAATGACATAACATATGATTAATCTTGACCATAGGGTCTTCATGAACTACACCCGCCTTTCTATTTTTTGGATCCCTTTGTTTCGAATTTATAACCGATGCCCCATACAGTACCAAGGCTCCAATCACTGTGATCTTTGATTTTTTCCCTGAGACGTTTGATGTGTACGTCCACTGTTCTGGTATCACCAAAATACTCATAGCCCCAGATGTGATCTAAAAGCTGTTCTCTGGTAAATACCTGATTTGGGTTGGAGGCTAGAAAATATAGTAGCTCAAGTTCCTTCGGAGGCATTTCTATCGTCTCACCATAATATTGTACGGAATAATTACTGAGATTGATAAGTAAATCGGGATAGGATACATAATCACCGGTAGGCAATTGATTAGCTGTAGGATCGTTATTTTCTGCAGGGTGAAAACGCCTTAGCACGGCACGGACTCGGGCGACTAATTCCTTGGAATCAAAGGGTTTTATAATATAGTCATCAGCTCCTAGTTCTAAGCCCAATACCTTATCGAAGATTTCTCCTTTTGCTGAAAGCATGATGATAGGGACAGAGGAGGTCTTTCGTATCTCGCGGCAAACTTCATAACCATCAATCCCTGGGAGCATTAAATCGAGGAGCACCAGATTCGGCTGATATGTTGAGAATTGCTTTATCGCAGCCTCTCCGTCATTTACAATTAGTGTGTCAAAGCATTCCTTGGTTAAATATAAGGAAATAAGTTCTGCGATATTAACATCATCATCTACAATCAATATTTTTTGCTTTGCTATCATTTTAAGCTCCTTTCAATTGGATTTATTATTTAAATTCAACAATTGTAACTCCGTGGTCGCCTTCTCCGAAGCCGCCGACACGGTAGGATTTCACATATTTTAATTTCTTTAGATGGGAATGGACTGCATTCTTTAATGCACCAGTACCCCTTCCGTGAATTACGGTAACCTGAGGTAGATGTGCCAGATAGGCATCATCCAGATATTTATCTAATAATGGCAAGGCTTCATCTACAGTTTTTCCAATCAGATTAATATCCGGATGGATGCTGGCTGATTTCGACATCTTAATTTTCCCGCCCTGTGTCTTGGTAAGGCCTGGCGCCGTTATGACTTCCTCATCCAAAATCTCAATATCCTTTAAATTCACCTGGGAACGAAGAATACCCATCTGAACATATAGATCACCTTTTGCATTGGGCAGGGTACTTACTGTTCCTTTTAAACCAAGGCTGATGACATGAACAGCTGTGCCAACCTTAAGATCTTTGGCAGCAGTGGATTTACCCTGCTTACGCTGGCCTTTTGGTCCAGCGGAGGCCTCCTTATTAAGCTTTTCACGCAGGGAATTACGTTCGTTTTCCATATCCTTAATATTGCCGCCTTCTTGCATCCACTTATTATATTTACGGATACTCTGATCGGCAAACTCTTTCGCTTCCTGAAGAATGCCGAAAGCCTGTTCCTTGGCTTCTCTTAGAAGTTGTTCACGGCTTGCATCTAGGGAGTCATTTTTACGGGCTAGATTTTTCTTTAATTGTTCTATTTCTTCTTTATACCTTGAAATTTCATTCTGTTCCTTTTCAATTGTGATGCGGTTTGCTTCAAGATCACTGATTAAGTCCTCGAAGCTCTTATCCTGCTGTCCGATCCGTTCTCTCGCATCCTCAATGATATAATCCGGAAGACCAAGCTTAGAGGATATGGCGAATGCATTACTTTTACCGGGGATACCAATTAGCAATCGGTAGGTTGGTCTTAAGGTTTCCACATCAAATTCACAGGAGGCATTAGAGACCCCTTTTGTAGAGAGGGCATATATCTTTAATTCACTGTAATGAGTGGTTGCCATGGTGCGGATACTTCTATTGTGAAGAGAAGATAGAATGGACATAGCAAGCGCAGCTCCTTCTGTCGGATCCGTACCGGCACCCAGCTCATCAAAGAGAACTAGAGAATTTTCATCCGCTTTATTTAGTATAGTAACAATATTGGTCATGTGAGAGGAGAAGGTACTAAGACTTTGCTCAATACTCTGCTCATCACCAATATCGGCATAGACTTCTTCAAATACGGCAAGTTCTGAGCCGTCAAAAGCAGGAATATGAAGACCTGCCTGTCCCATCAGGGTAAGCAGACCGACGGTTTTTAATGATACTGTCTTACCTCCGGTATTTGGCCCTGTAATTATTAACAGGCTGAAATCTTTGCCCAGCGTAATATCAATAGGAACCACCTTTTTTGGATCGATCAGAGGATGGCGTCCTTTCTTGATATTCAGGATACCATTCTTATTAAAAATAGGCTCAGAGCCTTTCATTTGTCTGGATAGGGATGCTCTCGCAAAGATAAAATCCAGCTCAGATAAGGTATTAAAATTATAGTCTAAGCTTTCGCTATACTCTGCGGCCTGGTTACTAAGTTCAGCCAGAACCTTCTCAATTTCTTCCTGCTCTTTAATAGAGAGCTCTTTTAAATCATTGTTCAAGCGTACTATCGCCATAGGTTCTACAAAGAGTGTAGAGCCGGTGGAAGACTGATCATGTATCATGCCTGGAAATTGACCCTTATATTCAGCACGGACTGGAAGACAGTAACGACCATTTCTCATTGTGATGATATTGTCCTGAAGCATGGTACGCGAGGAATTAAGAATCGATGAAAGCTCACTGTGAATCCGGTCATTTGTGTTATGGATCGAACGTCTGACGGATTTCAGAGCAGGACTTGCATCATCCGCTATTTCCTCTTCGGATATGATACAGCGCTTAATTTCATTGTTCAGGGGAGTTAGAGGTTCCAGCCCTGCAAAATATTCGGTCAGGGAATCCTCACACTGAATTTCATTGTCTTTGCCGGTATAACCACCGTATGCTTTCACTCGGAGTGTTGCCTCCAAATCAGAGCTGATGTGCAGCAGCTCAACTGCATTTAGGACAGAGCCGATCTTTAATCGCATAATGGAGGGCCGGATATCATGAATTCCTCCAAAGGATACACTCCCCTTTCTTAGTATACGGGAGAGTGCATCGGTGGTTTCGGTCTGAAGCTTCTTAATCATACCCAGATCAGAATATGGCAGCAGGTGCACACAAAGCTCCTTTCCGAAGCTTGTTCCGGCAAAAGAGGATAATTTATCAATAATTTTATTATATTCGAGAGTTCTTAGTGCTTTTTCATTCATATCATTTTAGCCTTTCATAAATCATGCATTGTCATTAAGCATTATATTTCATCAGTTTGATGAAGTTTATACTATCTCTATTTTACCTTATGTTTGAAATAAATAAAATAACTAATTGAGGAAAATTGCCGTTACAGTTTAGCCATAAGGCTAAACAGTAGCAAATTGCCACCGGGTGAAAGGAATACAAGTAACTTTACGACATCTATCTGCATATACTTATATAAATCGATAAAATAATTGCTGACTTCAAAAGTAAAATTATATATGAAATAGGAGTATTTGATATGAAAAAAATTGCTATTTTATTTACTGCATTATTATTTACATTCTTAAATGTATCATTTACTTATGCTGCAAGCGTAACGCCGCAGATGTTTCATGGAAATGATTCTAAACCAATGGATACCCCGCAAACTGCGTATGTAAATTATATAAGTCCAGACAGTACAGAAAAAGGCATGCCTATTATTACATGTAACAGCAGCAGACTGCCCTATGCAGATATTCAATATAATAGGTTAGAAGGTTGCGACAAAGATCCGATTCAACCTACTAAAGAAGCAGTTCAGCCAACAAAGGCTTGTCATATATCCAAGTGCAATGATCCATGTGATATTAATCAGAAAAAGGATAAACCTGTTATAAAACCGACAGACCCGTTTTGTATCTTTAACGTTGTATTATTCGGCATCCTATTGATATTCTTGCTAATCATCATAATACTATTATTCTTACTATATGCGAGAATAAGAAAGTTCAAATGGGAGGGAAGTAAAGGAAGTGATAAAAGCTTTGGCACAGACGTTCATATCGATAAAAACGCCGATGTTGATATAGGACATAACGTTGAGAAAAACATTGAGAAAAATGTTGAGAATAACATCATTAAAAATAAAGAGAATGGTGACAACTGTCATAAGAATAGATAGACGTACCGAAGAAGTAATATGTAATCAAACAGGCTCTTACAGATTAGTTGTAAGCGCCTGTCTTATTCTTATTAATGAAAGCCCACCATCCATGAATTACTTATGATTCTCAATACTATATATGATCCGTTCGAATCTGTGGCTCAGTTTTTCTGCAAAATTAATATCTGTTTTGGAGATTTCTTTTATATCTTCGAATATGTCGTTTCCTATAGAAAAATCATCTCCAACCTCTGTTACTGCTTGATTGTCATTTAAGGTAATACGGTATAGATAATGAACACCGGGTTGCCCTTCGATTCTGTCTACATATGCATAGATACATTCTTTATTCTCATATTTATCACGAAGAAGTAAAATTACATTATCCGCCATAGTAAATGCGGATTTGGCCAATTTACATGAGAAGGTACCTATGATTACGGAGGCTGTTTCACTTCTGCCATTTTGCCAGGATTCGTCCGAACCAGAATTGGAACTTTTAAGGTAATCGATTAATGCAGGAAAAAACATGCTGTCATTGGAGATCAGGGGATAGCTGAAATCAACCTGCGGAAGATCCCATAATACAAATCTCTTTGGTCTGTTATTCATCTGTTCATTGAGGTAATGGAAAAATTCGTTACTCGTAACGCAGCCAGGTCTAAAATGAAACAGATAATTTCTTTCACAAGCATTCATTTTCTCCTCATCTGTATCGGAGGAGAAGGTATGCAAAATATTATTGATTATAGTTTCACGATTATCGATTAATGAAACCAATAACCCGTTTTCCTTATTTCGTGAGCCATCCTTTAGGAAATCGATTGAAAGCAGGGTTTTACAGGTTTTTCTGGGTCCGAGAAGAACAGTAAAGCTCCCGTATGTCTGTTTATTATCCAATAGTTTGGAGATTATGGACTGATTATTTTTCATCAGATAATGTTTTTGATCATCCTGGGATTTACATATACATTTATACCAGTTCTTTTTGGAATTCTTTAATTCATCAGCAAAAAAATTACTTTTATGAATATAAAAATGAATGGATGGGAATATGATTAAGCCTTTGTTGTTAAATATCTTATATTGATGCCATCCTAATCCGTAGCTTTGAAAACGTGATTTCGTAATGCTAATTTTGTTAAGATAATAAAGAGGAGGTCCATTAAATTCCTCACCCTTTAGCTGGAGTATCATATCAACCATAGAATCAATTTGCGAGGGTTCGCCCTCCAGCGGCTCGTATACGAGGATTGATAGCACGGAGTATTTTCTTAAGGTGGAGATAAACCAGGACATGTTGATGGAATCCCGCTCTTCCGATCCCATCATATTGAGCCCATCAATTACGATGACATTCTGGCGTTTTACCTTATCTACTTTTGAATCATCAACAAAACGAGACAATAAAATATTATTTGCCCAGGTTAGGGTGGTCTGGGAAGATGCATAACGCGGGTCCGAAGAATAGGAATTATCGGAGGCAATATCATAGTCAAATATATGACTTTGGTCAATTTCATACCCAAAATCCATGCACTTAGCGGCAATATCTTCTTTTCTCTGTTCACAGGTAAAGAAAGACCAATTATTTTCCTCTGGGTTTTGTTTATTTAACTCATTATTATAAATCTCCTGAGATACATTATTTGCTATCTTCAATGCTAAGGTGGTTTTACCAGTTCCCGGCTTACCCTTTATTAATAGAATCAGGCCATCACCGGATTCAGGTAAGACTAATCCGTCATGCAGTAATAAATCCAACCCTTTAATACCTGTCTTTATCTTGCCACTATTTAAATTATAATTCTTTATATCCTCCATAGTTAACCTCCTCGCAATAATTTCATAGGATTGGGGTGTCAAAAGTCAGAAATTAAACTAATTAATATACAGGCAATTTCGATTGAAGGTAAGGCGAGTTCAGATGAATATATATGCACAAATATTCATCTCACTACATAAATCTGACTTTTGACACCCTAATCCTAAGTAATATTTTCATATATGTAGTCAATGGTTTTTGCTACGGTATCATACTCAGTGCCAGTTAGAATTAGTCTCACCCCAAAACGATCCAATATGGTGGCCTTTGTACGGATAATATTTTTCTTAACATAATCAGATGTAACATAGGGATCCCCATCCTTATAAAATGACTGTTCCGACATCAATAAGTAAATGGAGTTATTTCCGTCATTTGCGTATTGAATCAATCGTAGCATATTCCAGTCAGACAATGAGGTTCCCAGAAAAAGACAGGTGTAATTCTTTAGAAAATAAATCTGAGTTGCTGTCTGCCAGGAGTATGGATTAAGCATGTTCAGAAAATATTCATCATAGCTAAGTACTATATTATTAGAATTATTAATATAATTAGCTTTACGCGGAATAAAGCCATGTACAAAATAAAAATGCAAATCATGATTCATTTTATCGAGAGATTTATTGCGCCCAGGATCGAAATCTGTCTGATATTTTGCCGCTGTATCCAGACAATTAACCACATTTCTGAATTTCTTAACTTCAGTTAAGAGATAATCGTCATAATTATAAGAAACAACAGCATGAACATTTTCGCTGCTGCACAAATTTTTAATACGTAAAAACATTCGAGAAGGTTCCGGCTTATTGATATTTTTATATAGTGCATCTTCAATTAAGTAAAGATATTGCTTTTCAGACAGAATTTTTATCAGAGAAGCTTTCTCATATACGGAAAGAGCATTGGAAGTATGCCAACTAATAAGATTTCTGTAGGCTTCCTTCTCTATATTATTGGATACAATATTCATGCGGATGCTCTTTTCCATTATTTCATTCAATAAATTGTCCCAGGTAGGAATCATTGGAACATTTATCCCAGCGCCAACAAATAAGACTAAGGGTCTATGCTTAGCATCATGTATTAAATTTTGCATTACTTTGTTATTTCTAAAACTTGCAATCAAAAAGATATCCCTCCTTATGGTTGTCTTTATTATAATACAAATGGAATAAAATGTAAAATAATTTTCTCGTTCTAATATTTCTATAAATATCTGTGAGTAAAGCGGTAATTGCTGAATTCATATTCAGCTTATACATAATTTATAATGCCAATATCCCTTTACTTAAACATAGATTCATATAGATTCGGATAGTCAAACGAATATCATTAATAACCTCTTTTGTTTACAAAAAATTCATATAATGTTCATAAGTAAATGATAGAATAGGAAATATTCATTACTAATACTTAGTTCGTTATAAGGAGAAAATGAATGTCTGAGAATGAGAAGGACAATAAAGAATTCGAATTTATCAAGGAACAAATTGTTGAGAAAAAACGAAAGGGAATTAAGAAACGGCTTTTTCCTACAATTACTACCTTAGGGTTTGCTATTTTATTTGGTGTAGCGGCTGCTGCAACGTTTGCTCTTGTTGAACCAAGGCTATATAAACTTTTTCATAAAGAAGAAGAGGCGGTTACTCCAGTATCCTTCCCGACACAGGCACCGGATAACGATACGAAGGATACCACGAATCAGGACGAAACGAAAGACTCGGACAAGCCGACTCCAACTCCTGTAATTGTAAAGCAGTCCATTGAGGCTGATGTAAATGATTATATTAATATGAATAACGATATTAGAAATATTGCTTTAGATATAAACAAGTCGATCGTTAATATTACCAGTACGTATCCGGTGGAGGATTCTTGGTTTGGTAAATCAATAGAGAAAACTGTTTCTACTACAGGAGTTATCGTATATAACAACAAGAAGGATCTTTTAATTCTTGTGAGTCTGGACAGGGTGAAAGACGCTAAAAATATTAGTCTGGTATTTCCGGATGATATTAATGTGGATGCCAATCTTAGGGATTATGTGAGCGATATTAATCTGGCCGTCATATCTGTGAATATTAAGGATATACCTGAGATATATATGAATAACCTAGAGGCAGCTTCTCTTGGTGAATCCTATTCGCTTTCCGTTGGTAATCCGATTATCGCGCTGGGAAGTCCCAATGGTTATGCAGGATCCATGGGATTCGGAATGATTACCAGCGTAGGAAGTTCAATAGGTATAACGGACAATCGGTTAGATTTATTTAATATAGATATCGAGGATAATGAGAATAGTGATGGTATTATTGTTAATCTGAACGGGGACGTAATCGGAATCATGACCCGAACCCTGAAAGAGGATAGGAATAAGGAATTATGTACGGCAATAGGAATCAGTGAACTCAAACCGATTATAATGATGATGGGAAACAAAGAACCACATATCTACTTTGGAGTTAAGACAAATGATATGACCAATCAGATAAAAAAAGAATACGATATAAATGATGGCATTTATGTTAATGAGGTTGAGACTAATTCTCCTGCATTCAAGGCAGGAATACAAAAGGGCGATATTATCTTGAAAATCAATAATATGGCGGTTCCCTGTACGAGTGATTTTAATAGTACCATAGCAGCCTATAAACCGGGCAATAAACTTTCAGTTAAAATATTACGCACCGGTGGTAAGAGTACACATAAAACTACCATAGACGTAGTAATAGCTGATAAGAAGAAATAGCTATAAAATACAAATGTTGTAAAGCAGGATTTGGTATAGGAATAAATTCTGATTTGCAACATTTTTTTGTTGAGATTGTCAAAAATAATAAAAAGCTTTATATATCCACAGGGGTAGGGTATAATATTTACAGATTAATTGAAGAATTAGAAAGGTTAGGACGAAAATGAGATTTATTCAGGAACTGAGAGAAAATGATTTTATTAAAAATGAGATATATTTATGCAAATCAAAACAGGTTTTAACAGGTAAAAGCGGGAAGAGCTATGTTTCCCTTATTTTACAGGATAAAACAGGTACAATAGACGGCAAGATATGGGATTTCAGCAATGAAATTGAACAATATGAAGCGATGGATTTCGTACATATTGATGCTAGGGTAACCAGCTTCCAGGATGCCCTCCAACTTAACATCAGTAAGATTTATAAGGGAAGGGAAGGGGAATACTATCCCGAGGATTATTTCCCCGTATCCAGCAAAAATGTTGAGACAATGTATAGTGAGATTAAAGATTATGTACTTGCTATTCACGAGCCAAGCTTAAGAACACTTGCTGAAGCTTTCTTTATCGAAGATAAGGACTTTATCAAGAAATTCAAAACTCATTCGGCTGCTAAAAGTGTACATCACGGCTTTGTCGGAGGACTACTGGAGCACACCTTAAGTGTGGTAAAGATGTGCGAATATTATACAACCAGTTATCCTATTCTTAACAGGGATTTATTAATAACGGCTGCATTGTTTCATGATATCGGCAAAATGGATGAGCTTTCTTCTTTTCCGGCAAATGATTATACGGAGGATGGTCAGTTATTAGGTCATATCTTTATTGGTGCAAATAAGGTTAATCATTATATACAGAAGATGGGCAAGTTTCCTGCCAAGCTGGCAAATGAACTGATTCACTGCATTCTGGCACACCATGGAGAGCTGGAATACGGTTCCCCAAAAAAACCAGCTACAGTGGAGGCAATGGCGTTGCACTTTGCTGACAACACCGATGCTAAGCTACAGACCTTGACGGAGATTTTAAACACTGGTGATTCTAAGGTGGAGTGGATGGGATACCAGAAGCTGTTTGAATCAAATATTATGCGTAGCACAAAAAGCTAAATAATAAAAAGAAGAATAAGCCGGTGATGAAACTAGGCTAGATAGATTAAGAATTATATCAGTGAAGGATGATATTCTTTCACTGATTGGCAATTATAAGATAAGGATATCAGTATTCCTTGTGATTTAAGCAAAGGACCTATATCCTTATATTTATTTAAATTTGATAATGATAACAGGAGCTCGGTATGCAGACATTATTAAAAAAGAACGATCAGGTTGAAATAACAATTGATGATATAGGAGCAGAAGGTGAAGGTATCGGAAAATATCAGGGTTATACCCTGTTTGTAAAGGATACAGTAATGGGAGATATCGCCCTAGTTCAGGTAACAAAAACAGGAAAATCCTATGGCTACGCCAGACTGGTTAAATTACTGAAAACTTCTGAATTCCGTGCAGAACCGAGATGTCCGATTGCAGCAAAGTGCGGAGGCTGCCAGCTTCAGCATGTGGATTATCAAAAGCAGCTAGAGTATAAGGAAAATAAGGTACGAAACTGCCTGACCCGGATTGGTGGATTTACGAATATTCCAATTGAGCCAATAATCGGGATGGAGGAGCCATATTATTACCGCAACAAGTCACAGTTTCCTGTTGGTAAGAATAAGGACGGCAGTATTTCGATCGGTTTTTATGCTAGCCGGACACATGCCATCATTAATACAGAGCATTGTTATATTGGATCAAAGGTGAATGATGATATCCTAGGTGTTATTAGAGTCTGGATTGAGAAAAACAAAATCGAACCATATAATGAAGAATCCCACAAGGGGCTGCTTCGCCATATCCTAACACGGGTTGGCTACAGTACCGGTGAGATTATGGTATGTCTTGTAATTAACGGAACAAGTATTCCTTGTAGAGATGAATTGATTCGTGAATTGACCAAAATTCAAGGAATGAAGAGCATCTCCCTGAATATTAATAAAGAGAAAACGAATATAATTCTTGGTGATAAAGTAATCCCACTATGGGGGGAACCATACATTACGGATCGGATTGGTGAGATAAAATATCAGATATCACCATTATCCTTCTATCAGGTAAATCCTGTTCAGACGAAGAAGCTTTATGATTTAGCTCTTGAGTATGCAAACCTTCATGGAAATGAAGTGGTGTGGGATCTTTACTGTGGTATCGGAACAATATCATTATTTCTTGCACAGAAAGCAAAACAGGTATACGGAGTTGAGATTGTTTTGCAGGCTATAGAGGATGCTAAGACCAATGCCAGGATTAATGGAATCACCAATGCTGAATTCTACGTTGGGGCAGCAGAAGAGGTACTCCCAAGAACTTACCGGGATGAAAAAATCCATGCCGACGTTATTGTAGTAGATCCACCGCGAAAGGGCTGTGAGCAGAGCTTGTTAGATACGATACTGGAGATGTCACCAAAACGAGTCGTCTATGTGTCCTGTGATCCAGCGACATTGGCAAGGGATTTAAAATATCTGTGCGATCAGGATTATAAGCTTGAGAAGGTCAGAGCAGTTGATCAGTTTGGGCATAGTATACATGTGGAGACGGTTGCGTTGCTTGTCAAGGAATAAAATATCCAAGAAGGTGCAGACGTTTATGAGAAACCATTTTGGGTTGGAGTGAAAGTTAAATGAGAAAAGTTAAAATCACTGTTATGAAACAGTCCATTTATAAGGATTTGATGGAAGAGTACGAAAATCCGATAAAAAATGCCTGTGATATGAAAATTGGGCAGGTTTTTATTGCCAACGGATGGAAAAAGCCTGAGAAAATGTGTGACAGTGCATGGGAGAGTATGTCTGCCTTTGTCATGACCCTTGCCCATGGTGGCGAGGACTTTTATGATGGTTGGATGAAGAATAAGAAGTCAGCTATGATTTCTTGCAATGACGGTTTCCGTCCGGTGAGCTTCTTGATTGAGGCAATGGATGAGGATACAGAATAATGGAGAAATAGGGAGCAATGTGACCTGCCCCCTAAATCTAATATTATAATTGATATGGAATTATATTTTAACTTCTTTATTATAATAAACTCTCTAATTGGTTGGAAATATCAACTAAGCTTGCAGCAGATGAGGACAACTCTTCTGCCATTGAGGTTATTTCCTGGCTTGATCCTGCAACCTCACTAATTGCATTATTGTGAGAGTGTATCGAAGTTTGTAAGCTTTCTAAATTATGAATAATAGTTTCAATCGGTGTTACTAATTGATTTTTAACATTCGTTGTCAAGGCTTCAATATTATTATTTATGGTATCATTGCTGCTTGCTATGGTATTAAATTGTGATATTATCTCTCTGGATAAATTAATATCCGCTTCTACTGTTTCTTTCGTTTGAAGCATTGTTGTACATACTTCTTCTGTATCATTTTTTAGATTGTCCAAGATGCTAAATACTTCCGAAGACAGTTTGTTTGTCTGAGCAGCTAAACTTGTTACTTCTGATGCAACTACAGTAAATCCTTTACCCTCTACTCCGGCTCTTGCTGCTTCTATTGATGCATTCAAAGCAAGTAGTTTGGACTGTGTGGATATTTGTTGTATTTTACTGACAAAACCAAATACGATGTCTACATTAGAGGAAAGTAAATTAACTTTATCTTGAGCTATGTTGATGCTATTTAACACTTCTGAATCCTTATCGGATGTCTGTTGAATCAGTTCTTTTCCGCGAACCGCTAATAAATTAGTGGAGAGACAATGATCCATAACTATGCCTATACTTTGCTGTATGTTTTCGATTCCATTTTTTATAGTTAAAATCTCAAAATTTACATGGTCTATATCCGTAGATTGTTTTGATACTCCTAATTGCATATCATTAATTTCTGCTGTTATTTCTTCGGTTCCACCAGAGGCTTCGGTTGCCTGCTGCTCTAAGATTTTAGCTACATTTACTAATTCTCCTGTGGTATCATTTAATTTTTTGTTAACGCTTAATAGTGATTCCTCTTTGCTCATAACATCCTGAAATATATTGTTGGCTCTTTGAACAAACTGCCTGAAGAAAAAATATACAACGATAGATAACAGGGAGAAAAATACGATACTAAATAAGATATTGAACATTAAACTGGTGCTCCACCCCTTATTTAATAAACTTGAGAAAAATAAACTTAGATTTATCCCCAATACCATCATTACAAAAGAAAATTTTAGTAGTTTAATATTAAAATAACAACATGCAATACCTATTGGGATGAAGAAAAACATAATAAGACCGGGCTTTTCAAATTGAAAATACAAGAGAGAGCTAATTAGGGTAAATCCAATAATAGTAATATAATCGATATTTTTAAAGCATAATTTATTGCATATGTAAGGACTAATACAACCAATGGCAAAGATCACAGTGCACAGTATTGTTGATAGAATGTTCTCTTTAGTAGAAATTCCTCCGATGATAAAAAATAGCGTAAATGGTAGGAATTTTAAGCTGGATTTTGCTATATAGCTATCCACTTGCTTCTTATTTTCTTGTAGTCGGGTAAAATTCATTATACGCACCTCCTTAGTGTGTTTTTATCATATTGTATTTAATATTTCTTATATCAACTCCAATTAAAAACAAGAAGTTACTAATGTGATATAATATATTCTATTTTTGCCTTGGAGGTGATTTTCTTTTGATGTTTAGATATGATAGTAAGGAAATGCTATATATATTACTTTTCTATGTTAAATGAAAAGGTGTAATGTGAATTAGGTTAATATACCCAATATTAGTAATTTTATACTAATTGAGATGCTATAGAAGTACGAAAAATGGTAATTTATACAATAATAATACGATATAGAACGAAAAATGTCAATAATATTGAATGAATTTTTGGTATTATATTTGGTAGAATTTGAATATAAACGAGCATTTGATTTTCTTCCATTCACTTATATAAACTTGATTATCTTGCTCTTATCTATGTTTTATTTTTATAACAATAAACATTTATTCGGATTTTACAATATAGAAATATATGGTGATTAAAATTCATCTGCAATGTTTTAGATATTACAACAAATTACTATTATGGAAATATATCTTGTGATATGAGTTGTTAGTAGATTATAATTAATGAAAGTATAGTGATAATGAGGAGGGAGAATTATGATAATTTGTAAGAAATGCAATACACAATTAACAGAGGACTCAAAATTCTGTTATAAATGTGGAGCACCCACCAATGATATGGTTCAGCCACCCAGGGCTGGTCAGAATCAAGAATATTCTTTACCTCAGGGTGTAGTATCTGATTATGTACCTGCACCTAAGCTGATATCAGAGCCATACCCTACAAAAGAATCTATAATTGAAACAGACACTCATGATGTAGTTTTTCCTGTAACAGAATCAGAACCATTTACTACAGTAGTGCCTACATCAGGAATAGAACAGCAATCGACAGAAGAAATTGCAACAGAATCAATGACGCAATCAACAGCAGCAACACCTGAGATAGAATCTGTACCGCAGCAAACGGGACTACCTGTATCAGCATTCAACCCTACATCAAATATACCTGCATCTGATACGATACCGACAGCTTCACCCTATTCCTATCCATCACAAGCAATTTCATATGAGAGTGATATTGAGCCGTTGCCTACGATAACCTCATCTCCCGAGTATGAGGTTTTTCCACCGATATCTCCAGTACCATATATGGAGCAGCAAACGGCACCTGTGCCAAATTCGGCACCTGAGCCGATGCCTTATCAAGGGTTTACTTCAGCGCCATATCCCGCACCCCAATTTCAGCCTAGTAATTCATCCTCCTATCAACCAGGGGGAGTATCACCAAAGAAATCGCGTAGCAAGGTACCCATAATTATTGCAGTCACATCCGCAGTTATTGCATTAATTGTTTTAGCGGCTGTTCTAGTTCCTAAAGTAATTTCAAAATTTACTAAGGCTCCAGATAAAATATTTTATCTTAAGGATGATGGAATTAGCTACACCTCGGCATCTAAGGTTAAAACAAAAGAAGTTACAGATAATTTATATGCTGATGGAGCATTCGCTGATGCCCCCTATTCTGTATCGAAGTACATATCCCTAAGTGAAGATGGTAAAAGAATGTTTTATCCTGAGGATATAACGAATTCAGATTCCGGTGCTACGATTTATTATTGCAGAATTAATTCCGGGAATTCTAAAGGAAAAAAAATAGATTCTGAGATTACATCCTATGTAATTAATAAAAATGGAACAAAAATTTATTATCTTAAGGGATCAGAGGGAGATTTATATGTTAGTGATCTTTCCGATAAAGATAAGATAGATAACAATGTAACAGAATTTTATCTCGATGAAACAGGCAATAAGTTGTTATATGTTACAAACAATGGTGTAATATATTCTAAGGATGGTAGTAAGGACAGAGAAAAGGTTGATAATAATATCACTTCTTTAAAATACGTATCAACGGATTTAAAGACAATATATTATCTGAAGGAGGATGCACTGTATTTAAAATCGGGGGATAAGGAGGAAGAGAAGATAATTTCTGGTGTATCTGATGTTGTAAGAATATATGATACCGGTGAAATATATTATAAGAAGGCAAACGATGTTGAGATGAAGATATCTGATTTCGTTAATGATGATATGGCGGATGTCGATGCGGCAATGAAGGAACCGATAGAACCAACTTATCCTAATTATGATGATTGCAAGCCTACAACAGCTTATCCGACAGAGCCGAGTTACAGCAATTATACGGATTCTTGGGGCTATATCGATTGGGATTCTTATTATGATGTATATGATGAGTATGTGGCACAGGTGGATGAATATAATAAACAATGGAATGATGCATATGATGCTGCAAAAAATAAATATGATAAAGAATATGAAGTATATAATCAAAAAAGTAAAGAATATACTGCCAAACAAGAACGGGATTTATTAAGGAATTCCTTGGCATCAGAAACAATAACGATTACCAGAAGCAGTCTGAATTATTATAAGGATGGAGATTCCAGTAAGATTACAGATGACTATAATTCTCTTATATGCCCCGGTCTTAATAAACCTGTTTTAATCTATGCAAATAATAAAGAAGCTGAATTTAACAAGATTAACCTATCAGAGGTTACTTCCTATGATGATGTTTTTAATTTTGCCACGGATGCAACAGCAGCAAAAACAGATACTTACGTTGCGGTGAATGAGAAAGCATCGAAGCTGAAACAGGATGATACTGGTTCCTTCACAATTAATAAAGCAGGAGATAAAATCTATTATTATCAAAATTGTAATGTGAATGAAAGCAGGGGTGATCTTTATTACGTCAATATTAAAGATAATTCGTTATCATCTCCAATGTTATGTTACAAGGATATAAGCGAATACCAAGTATGTAGTGATGGTAAAATATTATATTTCAAAAATGTTAAGGAGGATAGCGGAGACTTATACATAGATGATAAAAAAATTGATTCAGAAGTTTATATTTATTTTTCTTATATTTTGGGTGGCAAAGTAAAAAATGGTATCATTTACAGAACAGACTATGATGATATTAAGAATTCTTATACCTTAAAAAGATATAATGGGAAGAAATCCGTTGATATCGCCAAAGATGTATATGATAATTATATAGTCAATGATAAGCAGATTGCTTATATAACGGACTATAATGAAGATGATCAAGCAGGGGATGCATACCTGTATAATAGCTCTGGCAAATCAAAGCAGATTGATAAGAATATAAGTGCTTTTTTATATGTATTTGATAATTACTTCTTTGGTGGAATACGCCTGGGCGACAAGATTGTAGAGGGTTCCAATATAGAAGAGTAATACTAGATTTCAATAAGCAGATATCAAATTCTCACATTGACTTACATAAATTAAAGTTGAGATTACTATGACTAAAAAGGAGCATCGTCTGAAATTAAGAGGATGCTCCTTTTTTCATATACTCTAAATTGAGGTATAGTCCGGTACTTTTATACGATGAAGACCAGCACTTAAGACTACCACCTTGTGGAATTATATAGAGTGGATCAATGAATATGTGTGAATATATATGAGTACATATTCATCTCTTTTCATAAATCCAATAAATAACCACTATTGATTGCTTTTAATTACATTTCCGATCATTTTTAAGCTTATCTTCTGTCCACTATATAGAATAAGACCTTTATAAATCCTGCCCGAAAGCATAATTACAAAAAGTGTGAATATCACCAGTATCGCTAATGTCAATACTCCCTGTCCTAAACCGATACTACCAGTGAGCAATTCCGCAGGAACACAGAAGGGCGCAGTAAAAGGGATATATCTTACAATGTTAATTAGAGTAACATTATCAGCGAATGTACCAAGATAGACTACAAGGTAACTAATTATAACAGGCATCATATAAATCTGCTGGGTAGAAGCCGCATCCTCTGGTTTGGAAACCATACAACCTGCGAGGCCGGCAATTACACAGTAGAATAAAAAGCCAATGATAAAGAATACAATTGCTAATAGGATGGCTGGTGGTGTCAGAGCCGTTTCCCCTACATTCTCTTTTAAAAAGCGAAATACTTCTATTGCTGAGTTTTGGTAATCCGGATACATGGCATGTGCAATAGCATTTCCTCCGTATAATCCGACAAAAGCCGCAATAATCCAGGTTACAAACTGAATCAGTGCCATGGAAGTAACTGCAAGTACTTTACCTGTAATCAACGCATAAGGATGAATCGAGGTAAGCAAGGTTTCCATCAGCTTTGAAGTTTTTTCGGTGGATACGGACTTGGTTACGTTTATTCCGAATAGTTGCAGCATAAAAAATAACATTATGCTGAATACCATCGGTGCTGCAATTTTGATTACATATACAATCATATTAGTGTTTTCCCCTATATCAGAATAGGAGGTTACTTCAGGCGTTAATGCTACAGTAAGCTGCTCGGCAGTTAAACCGGACTGCATCAGCTTGCTTGATTCAAAAGCCGCTTTCATCTGATCCAGTAAATCACCAGCTTGACCTTTTGTAATAGTAGATTCGGACGGTATTGCTGCCTCCAGCCCGTAACCTTTCTCTGTTGTAGTAAGGATCACTGCAATTGATTTTTTGGAATCAGAAGCTGCGGTCTTGATAGCTTCTTCTCTTGACTGATCAGTCACCTGTATAAAGGTGATTTTATTAAACTGTTCCTTGGAAAGTTCAGGGTTTAAAGCTTTAAAATCCGTTGGCTTAAGGCCACTTTGATCCAAGACATAGACACTTTTGATCGGAGAAACCTCTACAGTCTTCTTGTCTTCCGGCTTTCCAGTTATTACAGTGACAGCTACAATAATGCCAATAATGATTAAGGTGATTAAGGCGGTGACAACCTTAAAGCCGGCACCCTTCGTAGATTGGCGGAAGGTAAAACCATATACGGATGTCCATCCTTTAAAATTTTGTTTCATATAAATCTCCATTCTTGCCACAACCCGCAAATTATGGGCTGCAAGCACAAAATTTGCCGTGTGAAAAATTTTGATTTTTCACACTATCCTCCATGATGCCATGTCGACATCTCTATATTTTTGAGAGTTTAAATAATTCCTTTACCTTAATTGTATTGCCGGTATGAAGAATTAACATTTCAAATACCTTTGCAACAAACTTAAATAACAAAATTACAGAAATAATCAGAGCCACAAAGGAAGCGGCTGCAATCGGCAAACTGACCCTTCCAACCAAAAGGGCACCCGGAATCAGGAACGGTGAGGAAAGCGGAAAGATGAAAGCAAAATTTACAAATCCGTTCGTGCCGCTTCCTTGTAAAGTAAGCATCGCTGCAAGCCCAACATAAGCACCAATAATATTAGTAAAAGTAAATAAGGTCAGACCCTCTCGAAGATCCTCTATTTTACTTACCGTTGCACCTGCAAGTCCGGCAAGTGTTGCATAGAATATTAGTCCGGCTAAAATAAACAAAATGCAGATGATTATATTTATGATATTTAAATTCGCAAAAATGTTGGATGGAAGATACTTTGATAATACACTGTCTGCCTTGCCGGTTATAAAAGTCGTACTAACCTGGTTGGATATAAATACCATAACAACCAAAGTCACCATTTCTATTAAAACTGCAGCTAGTGTAGCAATCACCTTGCCGATAATAAGGGCTAACGGCTTAACCGAAGTAAGCAGATATTCCATAACACGAGAGGATTTCTCTGTCACTATGGCGGATGCAATCTGCCCGCTTGCAAAGGAGTTAACCATTAATACAACAAATAATAAACCATAGATAAACCAATACTCCGCTCCGGATATCGAGGTATCCTTTTTCACAATCGGATTACCGTTAACGTCAAGAAAGGAAACGGTTGTATCTACGGAAGCATCCAGCATAGCTTTCTGATCTGCTGTAATTCCCTGTGAGCTGATTTTACAGATATTAAATTGTTTTGAAACGGCATCGCCTAGCTGTGTTAAATCACTATCACCTATCGGTCCTTTATTGGCTTTTGCAAAGCTTAAGGTGTACATATTATTACTTGCCGCTATTGATAGAATCACGGAAGTGGTTTCTCCATTCTCTATTCTGTCTGAGACCTTATCATAGTCCTCATTCATCGTCTCAAAAGTTATCTGGCTAAATGCCCTTTCCTTATATATTCCGGAGAAATCCAGAATGGTTATATTCGATTGGTTATTAACATACACCTTCTGTACCGGACTCACTTCATCAGGATTACTAGTGGTACCTTTGGTAAGTACGCTTGTAATCGGGATGGAGGCAGCAGCTAATAAAATAAATATGATAAAAGAGATAATAAATGCTTTGCTTTTCATTGTCTGTATGAATGTAAAGGAGAGGACTTCCTTCCATCCGGATATGTTGGTTTTATTCATGGACATCCTCCACCTTTTCAATGAATATTTCATGCAGTGACGGCTCACGTAATTCAAATTTGACAATCGGAATTTTGTCCGCGATCAATTTTGCTAGGAAATCCATAGCCTGAGCTTCTCCCTGAACCTTCAGGTGATATTCGCTCGGAGTTTTATTTGCGATAACCAATCCAAAGCTAGAAATATAGGACGCGATATCAACATCACTTTTCACAAATAGATTAACACGACCATAGCTTTTCTTGATTTCATTCAGATTTCCCTGAAGAATGGCCTTGCCCCTGTTTAGTATGGTAATATCGGAACAGAATTCCTCAATGGTCGGCATCTGATGGCTGGACATGATTAGAAATTTATCCTTAGCAATCTCTTCTTTAATAATGGATTTAAATAAATCCGTATTAACCGGATCCAGTCCGCTTAAAGGCTCATCTAAAATAATTAATTCTGGATCGGATATCAGAGCTGCCATCAGCTGAATTTTCTGCTGATTACCTTTAGACAGCTGATCGGCTCGATTCGCCTTTGTAGACTTCCTTCCTTTAATCTTTGGCGGAAAGATATATTCGTTTACTTCCAGACGATCCGACCAATACTTAATACGATCCATTGCAGTATGTTTTGATACATTACGAAGCTTCGCAAAATAGAGAAGCTGGTCAAGGAGGGAATACTTTGGATACAGACCGCGTTCCTCTGCGAGGTAGCCTACATTTGTTTTTACCGGATCCAGTGGTTTACCGTTCCACAGCACTTCTCCTTCATTTTTAGCAAGCATACCTAAAATGATACGAAGTGTGGTTGTCTTACCTGCTCCGTTAGTACCCAGAAGTGCATATACACCGGGCTCATTGATTTCGAAGCTTAAATTGTCAACTACAACCTTATCTCCATAGCTCTTAGATAAATTTTTAACACTTAATGACATGTTACCCCTCTTTCCGAATCAATTGAATTTTATTGGTATGATTCCTTGATTTATTATGAATGACAAATATTGTATATTTATCATAATCATTCATATAATAACAAAACTTAGTTTAATGTAAAAGCGGATAGTGTAATTTTTAATAATTTTATAATTTTATTCCAATCCATTGCTAATATGATATATTTTTCTGAATCAATATCAGAAGAGACTGCGTTTAATTATAATGGAGATATTTACATTACTCATTTTATTGAGATCACCTGTCAGATGGTAATTTTCTAATTCCTTCTGATCGGCATGAAGTACTTTTTGATAGTCTTTCAGATGATAAACGATCTTAATTGTATAGATCCCCTTTTTTAAATACAGCTTTGAATTGGAGATTGTGAAGTCTGCTCCGGTTTTCTTATATATAAGAGTATCTTTATTCAGGATACAAACGGATAGAGCTCCACGTTCAGTTTTACATTTCAGATCAATAAGGTATTCACCATTCTTTTTCACCACTAACTTATCAATATAATCCGGTGTATCCTGATTAATCTGAGCGGTGGCTTTCATTTCATGGATTTCAGGCTCATAAAATGCAAAATAGATCACAAGGAGAAATGAAAGTAAGTAGCCAGTAGATAGAAGATAACCTCCAAATTTACGTTTTGAGATATCAGGTTTTGATCCGGCCTTTTTATTCTTCAAATTCCATATAGAGAACTCTAACAGTGCGAGGCCTAGTCCTATCATACCAGCTTCTATCAGTAATTTCTGGTCATGTTCGATTATATACAAAGTCAAATACAAAATTAGTAATACAAGACAAAATGCTTGAAGAAACCGGGCAATTTTAATCCATCGATTAAGCATAACCAATAGTGAGGTATCATCCGTATAGATTTCATATGCTTCTTCTGGTAACGAAGGGTCATACTTTTTACGGAAATAGTGCCAACCGTTAATAGTGGAGTTAACAAGCTCCCAACCCTGTTCCTCAAAAATGCTAAGAAAGCGGTCAAATTCCTCTGAATTGATATTGACCTTGTTATTAAAATCAAGCTTATATCGATAGCATTGGTCATTACGCTCGTAAGTATGGTGGAACAGACCGCCCTTTTTCAACTGCCATCCCTTCAGCGACATGGCATTTAGATTAGCTTCCTCTAAATCATAGTCATAGACTAAATATAGGGTTGGTTTGATTTTAATATTACCCGCCAATTAGTTCATCCTCCCGTCCATGATTGCATCTGAATTCTCCACTAATTCTTTAAGTCGTGTTCTTTCCTGTTCCAGAATCTCCTTGCCTAGGGCAGTGATCTGATAAAGACGCTTGCGATAATCCTCCGGATTCATACTCTGCGTCTCATTAATCCATTTCTTTTTCATCATGTTACTAATCGCACCATACATTGTCCCTGAGCCGATTTTTACTCTTCCCCGGGAGAGCTTATCGCTTTCCTGCATGATACCATAACCATGACTCGGACCTTGATATAGACAGAGCAGGATATAAAAATAACACTCTGTCAATGGTTCTGACTTCAATCTTTTTCCTCCTTAATAGAACATTCATATGTTGAGAGACAACATATATCGCCTTACGACATAAATTTGAATATATCGTAACATGACATATATCGTTTGTCAACATATTATTGGAAGGTTTATGTAAATAATATAAAGGGTAGCTACATAATAAAGGCAAATATTAAATAAACATTGAATTCTTCCGGAAGGAAGAATATAATAAACATAGTTTTGTCCATCAAAGTTGGTGGGAAATACATTACTATAATCTGGGAGAATGGCAATGAAACGAAAATATTTAAACAATTTAATATTAGTAGGAGGTTTCCATGCAGAGTAAATTCAATGAGCTGAGAGAGAAACTTCCTATTTTTACATATGAGAAGTTTGAAATAGAAGATCTTGGTGATAAGTTAGCTGTCACATATTTTTTTGATTTAAATGATTCCGTGATCTTTACTCCCAAATGGGAGTTTCTTAAAAAACACAAGAACATTAATTATGAGCAGGAGGAAACAGTCCGCAAGCTTGTCTTCAACTTAGGACTTGTGGAGCTGATTAGTTATTGGAAATGTGCCTGCCCTCCTCTGGTAAGAATTAAGGCCGGAGTGATTGATGAAGAGCAGATTGATTGGTGGAAGATGCAGTATTATCTGGGACTTGGTGAATTCTTCTATACCAATGGGATTGATACCAGTATCGAAGATTTCATGAAGATCGAAGTAGTTAAGGATGAAAATGAATTTAAAGATGAAAATGAATATAAAGAAACGATATCAGGAACACCGATCGAGAAGAATGCAGAGAATTCTGTAACAGATAGGAGTTCGTCGGATACGTTCAGGACGGATTTTGAGAAATCAGGTTCCCTGATCCCAGTTGGTGGTGGTAAGGATTCCATCGTCACTCTGGAGCTTTTAAGTGACAGAAAAGAAGATAACTTATGTTACATGATTAACAATAAGGAAGCATCACAAAAATGTGCCGAGATTGCTGGTTACACCGAGGATGAAGTCCTGATTGTAAAAAGAAGTCTGGATCAACAGCTTTTGGCATTAAATAAAGAAGGTTATCTGAACGGACACACACCTTTTTCTGCAATTGTTGCTTTTTCTTCGGTGCTGACTGCCTATTTATTTGATAAAAGGTATGTGGTTCTTTCCAATGAATCCAGTGCGAATGAAAGTACAGTTGAGGGTACAATGGTAAATCACCAGTATTCCAAGAGCTTTAAGTTTGAAAGTGATTTTACAGAGTACGAATCCAGTTATATTAACTGCGGGGTACATTATTTCAGCTTACTCAGACCCTTCAGTGAGCTTCAAATTGCAAAGCATTTTTCCCTGCATGAAAAATATTATAATATTTTTCGCAGTTGTAATGTGGGAAGCAAGATTGACAAGTGGTGCGGACACTGCCCGAAGTGCCTGTTTGTCTATATCATATTGTCACCGTTCCTTCGTTTGGAGCGGCTGAAAGAAATATTCGGCAGTGATATGTTAAATGATGAGAGCATGATACCAACCTTTGATAAATTGATTGGTATCGTACCGGAGAAGCCTTTTGAATGTGTCGGAACCTGCGATGAAGCAAATACGGCGGTCTGCATGACGATACAGAGACTGAAAGCAAAGCAGCAGGAGCTTCCAAAGCTTTATGCCTATTATAAGAGCAAAGGTTTATATCAAACTTACAGTAATATAAAAGAAAATCCCTACATGAATTATTATAATGAAGAAAACCAAGTGCCCGAGGAATTTATTCAAAGGCTGAAGAAGCAGATGTTGGGTGAATGAGGATAACAATGATTAACCAAATATGTAATTTACTACAGAATAAAAAAATACTTATTTTAGGTTTTGGTAGGGAAGGAAAGTCAACCTACCGATTTATCAGAGAACATTTCCCTGACAAGGAAGTAGGGATTTATGATAAAAATGTTATCAAAGATGAGTTACAGAAGGTAATATTTCACACGGGGCCTTCCTTTCATGAAGTCCTTTCGGAATATGACTTAATTATCAAAAGTCCCGGTATTGTCCTTGATAGCGTTGACCGTGTCGAGATCGGTAAGTTTACTTCACAGACGGATCTTTTCCTGGATTTTTATCGTTCCCAGACAATTGGTATTACAGGAACGAAGGGCAAGAGTACCACTTCATCGCTTTTATATCATATTTTAGATCATGCGGGAAAGGATGCCATACTGGTAGGTAATATCGGTATTCCGGTATTTGATGCATTGGAGAAAATCGGGGAGAACACGATTGTTGTCTTCGAATTATCCTCCCATCAACTGGAATATGTCACCCATTCTCCCCATATCGGAGTGCTTCTGAATATCTATCAGGAACATCTGGATCATTATGGAACCTTTGAAAAATACAAAATGGCTAAAGAGAACATCTATCGGTATCAGAAAGAGGGGGATCTGCTTGTTTTCAATAAAGAATTTTTTGAGCTACCCGATGATTTTAAGGCAGATATCGTAACGATTTCAAACACATTTGAGGATGCCGATGTCGTGGTAAATGACAATCAGATTATCGACCAGGGTAATGTATTTATAATTGATGAAGATAAGATTCACCTGAAAGGTTCACATAATCTTTATAATATAGGTTTTGCTTATACGCTGGCTAAAAAGTGCGGTGTTTCTGACGAACAATTCCGAAAGGGGATAGAAACCTTCAAGCCTCTGCCGCATCGTATGGAATATGTTGCGGAAGTAGGAGGAATTAAATTTTATAATGATTCTATTTCTACAATCTGTGAGACTACTATGCAGGCAGTGAACAGCCTGAAGGAAGTTGATACCGTAATTCTCGGAGGAATGGACAGAGGAATCGATTATGAACCTCTTGCTGATTTCCTACTAGATTCCAAGATCAGAAATATCATACTGATGCCGGACACCGGTTATCGGATTCAAAAACTCATGGAACAGAGCGAGAAGCAACATAAGGACCAGAATATAGTGATGGTATCCAATGTGGAAGAGGCGGTAAAGACTGCCAAGGAAGTAACTATGCAAAGAAAGACCTGCCTTTTCTCACCGGCAGCAGCAAGTTACGGGTTCTTTAAGAATTTTGAGGAACGTGGTGAGTTATTTAAGAAATGTGTTCTGAACACTAATTAAATTGAGAGATTGTTACAGAGAATAAAGGATTTATGTATCGAAGTGGCTTTTGTAATATTTGATATATCACAAAAGTCACTTTTGTTATTATAACCCTCTAAACCTCCATAAAGATTGATGAAACCTTATTTTATGATCAATCATTTTGAATTCAAGTATTCTCATTCTTATCATCAATTAGGTTTATTTCTTCTTGCTTTCTCATGCTTGCCTTCATGTACTCCGATAATCTGACCGTTTATCATACCTACATCTGCATTTTCCTTGGGTTTCATTTTGCGAAGCTCCGTATTGCTTTTTTCCCTGTCTTTGATCCGGTTTTTATTATTATCCATATATAATTACATCCTTTCTTAATTTCATTTATCTTTAGTATCTACATTAAGGCTGAGAATATTAAGACAATATAATAAGGATGATTCATTTTAATTTTATAAGTAAAATTTTTGTGTTATAATAAAAACGAATAAATTACCTTCCTACATTCAGTTAAAACAGATTGAAAAATTATGAAGTTAACGATAATAATATTATAATCCCGAAAAAGAAGTAATCAGATTACCAAATTCTGCATGAAGGATTATGAGTAATTAGTAATTAGGGACACTATAAAAAATCATGAATAAATGATATACAAATTATGATATACAAACTATTAATATAAAATGCCGAATAGCGGCATCAGGGAGATAAACATGAGAAATATAAAATTGACTTTAGAATACGATGGAAGCCGATATAGCGGTTGGCAGAGACTTGGTAAGGGGGAAACGGACAATACTATTGAGAATAAGCTCTTGGAACTTATCTATAAAATGACGGGCGAGAAGGTAGAGCTTAATTGTGGGTGCCGGACGGAGGCAGGGGTACATGCCTATGCTCAGGTGGCCAATTTTAAGACGAAATCTGATAGAAAGCTATATGAAATTAAAAATTATTTTAACCGCTATCTGCCGATGGACATTGCGGTTATCCAAGTGGAAGAAATGCCGGAGCGATTCCATGCCAGCCTGAATGCCAATTCAAAGACGTATCTGTACCGAATCGCAATTGGAGATGTACCCAGTGTATTTGATAGAAAATATACTTATTACAGTTTTCATAAACCCGAAGTTGATTTAATGAAGACAGCAGCAGAGAAGTTGCTTGGAAAGCATGATTTTAAGGATTTCTCATCGGTAAAGAAGAATAAATCGACGGTTAAAGAAATACAGATGATTGATATTTACCAGGATGCAAAAGAAATCCAGGTGACAGTTAAGGCCAATGATTTTCTTCATAATATGGCAAGAATGCTGGTAAGTACTTTATTGGAAATTGGATTGCAGGATCGTCCAGTAGATGATATTGATAAAATTCTTGATCCGGTTTCGGAGGCAGCCGGCAGTGCACCTGCAAGTGCACAGGGGCTTTTTCTTCAGGAAATTGAATATTAAAAACGCTATATAATATAGCAAAAAGGAATAGATAGAGTGCTCAAAATGAAAAGCTTGTTTTTAGTTATCAAATCCCAGATGTTTTTCTTTAAGGAATACACATCACATCTGGGATCTTAATTAAATACGTTTTGCCATAGGATGATTTTCATTAAACTGAACTAAATCCCATAGGTTTCCATATAGATCTTTAAATACAGCGACAATTCCATAGTCTTGTTCTTTTGGTTCTCTTACGAACTCGATATCCTTTAATTTCATTTCATTATAATCTCTCCAGAAATCATCCGTTCCTAAAAAAAGAAATACTCTGCCGCCGGCCTGATTACCGATAAAAGGTTCCTGTACTGGCTTGGATGCTCTTGCCAGTAATATTGTAGTACCTAAGGAACCTGGAGGAGATACAACAACCCAACGTTTATCCTGCTCCGGCTGATAGGTATCCTCAATAAGTGTAAAGTGAAGTTTATTCGTATAAAAATCAATTGCTTCATCATAATCTTTTACGACTAAAGCGATATGTACGATTGATTGTTTCATATTGTTCTGCTCCTCTCGAATTTATAAAAAACCCATCTTAAATATTTATTTGGCTGGCATAATTCATCTCTTAAAATTGATCAACTTATGACACCTGAATTATAATTTACATTTATTTTAAATCAAATGCAATCTGTTTTCAATGTTTTATGTTGTATAAGAAAAGAATAGATATGAATAGTGTTATGATTACTCTTAAGAATTAATCTATAAAAAGCGTGCCAAATCATAATTACAAATTACGATATGGTACGCTTTTTTGGAGTATGACTATGATGAATACCTCATGAAATACACGAGAGGCAGTTCAACATGCCGTTACCATATTTTAGCACCGGGCTCAGAGATACCTTTTAGAGCATCTTCGGCGCAATCCTGACACTTAGGCTCCAGGGAAATATCTCCTAAGGCTACAATGCCGATCAAGCTGTTGTTCTCAACGATAGGAAGACGGCGAATCTGCCGGTCGCTCATTAACTGAGCAGCGTCAGTTACATCCATCTCGGGACTTCCGAATACCACATTATCCGTCATGATATCACCGACTCTTTGCTGGGTTGCATCCTGACCAGAGGCAACACTTCTTAATGCGATATCTCGGTCGGTAACGATACCAATTATTTTGTCCTGAGTACAGACAGGAATGGAACCACAGTTATATTGTTTCATAAGCTGTGCAGCTCTTGCGATGGAATCATCCGATCGTAAGCTTGCAATATCTTTCGACATAATTTCTCTTACCTTCAAAATAATCACCTCCAAGATTAGATTACCCTTGGAGGTGGATTTTTATAAATAGATTAATTTGGGTATCACCCGATATTTGAGATTTTCCTTAGGTTTTATTCATCATCACATTTTTGGCAATGCATGGAGTATGGGTGTTTTCTGCAGTCATAGCTTTCAATTGGCTCCGGTCCTCTGACCACAGTTCGTAGCATCCGTAGTATACCATCCTCATCCGCATAAACTCTCCAATCAACCATTAAGATGTTACCATCTATAATTTCGATCCCAGAAAGACCGCGGGTACGGATACAGCAACCGGTATTAAAATAAGGAAGATCATCTACTCTCGGGAACTTCTGCCTGTGAGTATGACCGCAGATCAACATTATTTTGTGTTTTTCAATCCATTTATTATAGGCTCTCTCGACTTTATGCCGCTTATATAGATTTCTTGCGGGACTGGCAGGATTCTCAAAGCCGACAATGTGCATAAAGCGCCAAAAATACCTTAATAAAAGCATGGATAAGTGCCAAGCTTGATCATTAATAAAATCACCCTGATGGCCATGGACCACAAATATTTCTTGATGCGTATTCTTATTTTTAAGAACGATTGCTTCCTGTATTTCGATATTTTTAAATAAATCAACATGTTCCTGGTTATATTCATCATAAAAGTTATAATAATTATCTTTAACAAAACATTTTGATTTCAGATAAATATTATGATTTCCATATAGTACGATAAGTCGTCCTGCATCAAAGAATTTTTTCATTACAATAAATACATCGGTATGGGCAAGACGAATATGTTTAAACTCCTTGTATTCCCATAGCTCATCGCCATCGCCTACCTCAACATACGTATAGCCTTCTCTATAATAGTAATTAAGCGCGTGAAGAAAGACATTCTGATTTCTGGTGAATTCATCCGATATGCTGTCGTCACCGCGGTGAATATCACTGAAGAAAATGTATTTGGAACTTTTATCAAAGTTAATTATTTTAGCATTTTCATAGGCTTGGGTCAACCGATTATTTGTCTTCATATAATACCTCTTATTGCCGTCTCTTTCTTATATAATTAAGCTTCACAGTTGAATTTCGTTGATAATACCTAATTTTATTAATCATTAATATATATTTATTTGCTATTAAGTTACAGTCATATAAAAACAAAAGCGGCATATACAATCAAGTAATTTATACTTATTAGTATATAACCGCAGTTTGGAGTTATTCAGTAGATTCGAAATATATTAATTAGATATTGATTCGAGTGTCATATGTCATCTTTTACATAGATCAGATTTAGGGCACTCGAACTAATATTTTATTAAATAAAAGCATAATTAAAAAATAATTTGTTTCTTTCATCAGTAAAAAATGATTAACTTTTTTTCAGATCTTTTTTATACAATAAGTAAGCTTTCAGGGTGTAATATACAAAGATGAGTACAATAAAAATAAATATGACCCATCCAAATCCTCGCATTATTGCAAAGGGTGTTTCAAAAAGAAAGGCGCGAAGAAAATGCGTACCCTTCATATCCCAAAGTCCTGGAGTGAGATACAAAGATTTTAAATTCAATATTTTGTGTAAATCTATAGATCCGTTTAGAAAGAAAACTACCATAAGTGGTAAATATGCAAGTGCTAGGCTAAACCACATTAATGCAAAACGTTTATAACGTCCTGCTCGAGATAATCCATCAGAAAAAATATCATCACCCGCATCCGGTCTTGCTTTTACAAAGTACTGGGAACCAGACCATCTTGATCCGGCAATATGTTGCCAGCCACTATCTTCAAATAAGGCGCAGTAGTATTGAAAATCTTTTATACTATTAAAGGTGCGATAATCAATTTTAATATTCAAATCCACCGGGGTGTTCACATAATCAAACCGATAAAATCCACAATTCACTTCTTTTAATTGATACCCTTGTCTACCCTTTTCTTCGAGCCATTTCTCTTCCTTCTTAAAATCAAGAAAACATTTACATACCCACATAAAATATACGCCTCCTGCTTAATTAAAACCCATGATCTTCGGCAACCTTAACCAGATATCTTAGTCTAGTGGCTTCCAGCTGAAGTACTTCTTTACCCTCAAGTGTAATTTGATATACCTTTCTTCGCGGGTCTGGGCTGGGAATAGAATAAATCAAGTTCTGCTTTGTAAGATTTTCTAGTGCTCCGTACATTGTTCCGGCAGCAACCCGTACCTTCCCGCTGCTTAATTCCTCCACCTTCTGCATGATGGAATAACCATGACCGGGTTGTGTCAGTGCCAATAATATATAGTAGGTAGTTTCGGTTAATGGTAAATATTTATTAAGGTTCATTTTTTCCTCCATTATATCGTCCGAATATATAGTGAAACTTTATATAGTTAGTATATACAGTTAGACTGTATATGTCAATATGTAATATTAATGTAATAAAAATTTAAATATAGTTACGTTGATACATATATGTAACAGGTATATAATGGAAAATGTGTTTACAATATTATTCAGAAAATAAAGGAGTAATATAACATGTTTCAATACGGAAGAATGAGTTATGAATAGAATAAAGAAGAACATTTTACGAACGATACTGATCCTATTTCTTTTTGCCGGTGTTGGTCTTGCTGTTATATTTGCATTAACAAGCTCCGCAAAAACGCAGGATAGCTGGAAGGAATTTAGCGCATTATTGATGGAAAATGAGACAGTCATTGATGGAGTTACAGATCATAATATGACTTATCTGATTACAAGTAGAGAAGGCCGCCAGGACTATGGAGATACCTTAACAATTTTTGAAAAACACTCGGATATTGGCTGGAGGCGTATTTATGACAATGATTTCAGTGGTCTTAAGCCATGGAAAATTGAACTGTCTGACATTGATGGGGAAGGAGAAAAAGAAATTATAACTGCAGTTCGTAAAACGACGCGTTTTGATAAGACACTGAAAAACCGACTTTTTGCTTTTAATTTTAAAAACAATAAGCTGGTAAAGAAATGGACTGGCTCTGAGGTTGGAGGAGACTGGAAGGATTTTATTGCTGCCGATCTGATACCAATCAAGGGGAATGAACTCATTTTCATCAGTAAGACCAAAAGGGGAGAGCGAATCAGCATATATTATTGGTTTAACTTTGGATTTATAATGCTTGCCCAAAGTAAGGATTATGAAAAGATCACAAACATTACTATAAACGGAGAGAATCAGATAGGAATAACCTATAAGAAGGATAATAAGGAACATAAAGTAATACTAAGAGCAAAGGATGGAATATTGGAATAACTTATTAAGAAGATAGGTTTGAATGTATAAGCTTTAATTGAATTTAATTGAATTTCGTGGATGAATATAAAGCGATATTCATTTCTATATCTATATTAAGACGAATGAAACTTAAGCTAAGACTAAGAGTAAATAAAATATAAAATTGTGGAGGGAAAGAATGAAAAAGCTTTTTGTTGTTTTATTATGTTTATGTATTGTACTTACCGGCTGTCATAAAGGAGAGAAGCAAAGCAGTACTTCTAGCAATAATAAGATTACGGATCGGGCAGGGGATAGAGAAAAGGATAATACCTTAGAAAAACAACTTCTTACCTTGAATACAGAATGGTCCTTGGCACAGAGCCTCGATACTATTACAACTAAGTACGAAGCTCCGGTTTATGAAGCAAAGGTACCGACTTACAAAATTGCAAAGGATTTATCCAATATTGAAAATATTAAGCAATTTTCCGGCTTTTCAAAGGATCAGATCAAATTGTTATCTCAAAATGGCTTTGTTGTAATTCCGTCAAATAATACGAGATCATATTATACTTATGATAATAATGAATATAATGGAGTCCCGAATTTTATTACTTCAGATTGTGCGCTTCATTTATTTCATCAGTTTTATGATAAATCCCTAATGTTTATTGAGAGTAGCTATCTTTATAAGGATCTGGATCAAATGACAGCACAGATGCTTGATAAGTCAATCCTTTTACTGAAAGAATTGAAGGAGGAGGATTTAAAAATACTTCAGAAGCAGAACATAATATATTTTCTGGTAGCAAGGATGTTATTTACCCAAAGTGAAAACATATCTGCAGATATTGATCAGAAGCTTTTGACCAATGCGAAGCAGGAATATGAGCTATGTCAGGCTGCCAATGGAATTCAGAGATCACCACTTTTTGATAAGGATTATGATTATTCTCAGTTCACAGTAAGAGGACATTATACGAGAAGTGAAGAATTAAGTAAATATTTTAAGACCATGATGTGGCTTGGTACAGCTCCCTATGCATTTGAAGAAGACGGGAAGCTCTTATATGATAATATTTACCGTTCCCTTCTGATTTCATTTACAACCTTTTCTGAATCAGATGGTAACTGTGATGCAAAGCTCTGGTCGGATATTTACCAACCAACCTCACAGTATGTAGGCATATCCGATGATATCAATGTATTTGACATGAATGGACTACGTAGGTCGGTATTTGGCGACAGTGAAAATCCGAATATTTTTAATGATGATAAATTCCGAGATAAAATTAAGGAAGCGGTGGAGAAACTGCCGGATCCTAAGATAAAAGCAGACTTTGATAACTTATCCACACCGACAGGGAAGCAATTTCGTTTTATGGGCCAGAGATATGTACTTGATGGAGAGATATTACAGAAGTTAATTCATAATAATAAAAGGCCAATTCCCTCTTCTCTCGATGTAATGGGTGTACTCGGAAACAGCACAGCGCAGGAACTACTATTTAGCGTATACCAGCCGCAGAAGAGTTGGCCGCAGTATACCGATCAGTACAATAAGCTGAAGGAAAAGGTATCTGCTTATCATACGGATGATTGGAAAACGAATCTTTATTCTGGATGGCTATGGACTCTTAAGGATCTAACAACTGATTATTCTTCGAATTCTGGAATGCCTTTTTTCATGACAACGAAGGCTTGGAAGTATAAATCCTTAAATGCTGCTTTAGGAAGCTATACAGAATTAAAACATGATACAGTTCTATATGCGAAGCAGTCGAGTGCGGAGGGTGGAGGACCGGAAGCTTTTGCAGATCAGCATTATGTAGAGCCGGATATAAGTCTTTACAGTAAGCTTTTGTATCTGACAAATAGTACAATTTCAATTCTAAAAGATAAGGGAATGATAAATGAAAATCTGTTGGAAGGAGCAGAAAGCTATAAAAAGCTATTGAATTTACTTCTGGAATGCTCTAGCAAGGAGCTGAAAAATGAACCGCTTAATAAGGACGAGAAAAAACAGCTTCTATGGGTTGGCTCTACAATGGAGAATATTGTGCTTAATTTCCAGCTTGGTGCATCACAGGATTTTGATACTCCGAACGATATAACCGATATGCTAGTAACGGATATTTCTACCTATAAGGCTACTTATCTAACTTTGGGTACCGGCTTTTTTGATGATATCTATGTAGTGGTACCTGTCGAAAATAAACTGTATTTGTCGAGAGGAACGGTATATTCTTTCTATGAATTTACCAGTGATAAAAGACTTACCGATAAAGAGTGGTGGGGATTAAATGGAATTAAAGTAACTCACGGGGAATACGGTGATACGATGGATTTCGGTGAACCATCTTCTTCACGACCAAAGCAGCCGGACTGGACTAAGTACTTTAAAAATGGGAGCGATAATGTTAATATAGAACCATTAGAAGTTGATTGGGACAATTTGAGCGAGTAATAAGTCTGATTTAAGTAGAGAGATGAATATGTGTGCATATATACACAGATGACTCGCCTTTCCATCAAGCGGTAACTTTCTTATTAAGCCTTAAAGATGCAAAAAAGTATTGTGAAACTCAGGTGTGAAGCCTATGATGATAAATAAGAACAAAGGAAGTAACTATCGTAACAGAAGAAAGGAACAGTTATGGAACAGGTATTATTAGGTAAGACAAATATCAGAGTGAATAAGAATGGATTTGGAGCACTTCCGATTCAAAGAATTAGTATAGAAGAGGCAGCGAAGCTATTAAAAAAGGCATATCAGAATGGAATTACATTTTTTGATACGGCAAGATTCTATACAGACAGTGAAGAGAAAATTGGTTATGCTTTAAGTGAAGTAAGGGAGAATATTTATATTGCTTCTAAGACTATGACAACAAAGGTGGAAGAGTTCTGGGAACAATTAAAGACCTCACTTGAGCAGCTGAAAACAGATTATCTGGATATTTACCAGTTCCATAATCCCGGCTTTTGTCCGAAGCCGGGTGATGGTACCGGCTTATATGAGGCCATGTTGGAGGCAAAAGAAAAAGGAATGATTCGTCACATCGGAATTACCAACCACAGACTGCCGGTTGCAATAGAAGCTGCTGAATCCGGTTTATACGAGACAATCCAGTTCCCCTTCAGTTATCTGGCAACGGAGCAAGAGATTGAGTTGGTAAAGCTTTGCCAGAGAAAGGGGATAGGATTTATTGCTATGAAGGCATTGTCCGGTGGACTGATATCAAATTCAGCAGCAGCCTATGCATATCTTGCACAATATGACAATGTACTTCCAATCTGGGGTGTTCAAAAAGAGCAGGAGTTAGATGAATTTATCGAATACATTGACAACCCTCCGGTGATGAATGATGAGTATAAAGCTGTGATAGTGCATGACCAAAGAGAGCTTGGCAGGGATTTCTGCAGAGGCTGCGGATATTGTCTTCCCTGTCCGGCAGGTATAGATATCCCTACTTCGGCAAGAATGTCACTGATGATTCGGCGGGCACCGTTATCCGTATTTCTGAGTGACAGCTGGAAGGATAAGATGAAGCTGATTGAAGCCTGTATCCACTGTGATCATTGTAAAAACCACTGTCCTTATGGATTGGATACACCAAAGCTGCTTATTGAAAACTGGACGGATTATCAGAATTTTATGTAATAAATAAATTCGATGATTGATAATGCTTGATAAAATCAGCATTTCAGTTAATGAAGAATGCTCTTTCTCACTCCTAAACCATCTTCGAAATCCATAAGTGAATTGACCAACTTAACGTAGGCGCCAGAATAAATATATCAAAACTAATGGTTTCCAATAGATGTTATATGCGTATTTTATCAAGTATTGCTATTTTTTACTACGAAGTTTCATTTTAGTAACTAATTCTAAAAAAGAATATCATCTAAAATTTGGGCGATACTAAAATTCAACAGTACAAAAAGGAGACAGTATGTATAACTACAAACTGATGATCCAGTATGACGGGAGCCGCTACAAGGGCTGGCAGCGGCTTGGCGGCAATGAAAGTACCATACAGGACAAGATAGAAAAAGTCTTGTTCCAGATGCTTGGACATGCAATAGAAATAGTCGGTTGTAGCAGAACGGATGCCGGAGTCCATGCCTTGGCGCAGACGGTTAATTTTAAAACAGAGAAAAATTTTGAACCAGATCAAATAAAGGCATATCTTAATCAATATTTACCTCAGGATATCAGTGTTGTGGAGGTTTCCCCTGTATCGGAAAATTTTCATGCCAGGTATCATGTAAAGGATAAAACCTATTTATATAAAATCTGGAATAAGGAATATAGTAACCCCTTCATGCGTAAGTACAGTATGCATGTGCCAGACAAGCTGGATTTGGGAGCGATGAAGGCAGCAAGTGAAGCATTTATCGGTGTACATGATTTTACTGCCTTCTCCAATGCGAAATCTAAGAAAAAATCAATGGTTCGTGAAATCTATGACATTAATATTGAACTTGTGGATGACTTTGTCAATATCAGACTTTGTGGGAATGGGTTCCTTTATAACATGGCGAGGTGGATCGTTGGTACTCTGATTGATGTTGGACTACATAAGATTAAGGCGGAGGAAATAACGGGTATGCTTGAAGCAAAGGACAGAGGAAAGACCGGTAATTTGGCAGAGGCCTGCGGGTTGTATTTGGAGAAGGTAACTTATTGATATTATTAGATAATTGCGAAACTTATAAAATGTAGCTATTGTATACACAGCAAATACTATTTCGGAGCGAAAGTAAAGTGTTAAAACACTTGGCCCGGAGGAAGCGTTGGAGCGGAGAAATATGTATCTGCTGTGTATACAATTACAAAGACTATATAGTTTCGTAATTACCTAATTGATATTATGAAATGGAGGTAATATGGTAATCGGAACGGCTTCAATTAGAATACATTTACCTTGGGTTCACTCACTAAAGGAAAAACGCATGGTTGTTAAAAGTCTCTGTGCCAAGGTACGCAATCAATTTAACGTATCCATAGCGGAGGTGCAGGAACAGGATATTCATCAAATTGCAGTTCTTGGTTTTGCTGGAGTTGCTGGGGATAATGCACAGGCTGACAGTATCATAGATCATGTACTAAATTTTATTGAAAGTAACACGGAAGGGGAAATAGTCAGTATTGAAAGGGAGATTATTTAGAATTCTTAAGGCAATTAGATATTACAATACTAAACTATTATATATTATTATAAAATCAATAAAACTGATAAATTGATTATTTTTTAAAGCTATCCTATTTGTATGATATGTATTATTTGGATCAGTACCGCAGCAAGAAAAGCAACTAACAATCCAATTATTATACCTTTGCCAGCTCCTACAATATGATGGCGTGGATTATGATATTCATGAACCATATCTTCTGTTCCAGGTATCCAGAACTTTTTGCAATGCATGAAAATACCAATATCCATAATAAATAAATCATACATATTAACTACAAAAAACAAAAGAAAAACATAAGGAAAAGCTTCTTTAAAGGTTGTAGCTCCCGAAAAATATGCAATTATTGCTAATACTAATACAAATGTAAATGCTCCCAGAATCTTAATCCAAATATGCCTTGTTTCCTTTTTCTTAATACAATTTTTATATTGTTGCAAGGACTCTACTCTTCTTCTGATTTCGACTGGATATGACATGATCTGCCCAACTGGATTTCTTGCTAGTGGTACCAATATTCCAATTGAAAATAAAACACATATAATAATACTCTCTAATATAAATAACATATCTATCCCTCTTCTTTCTCAAAAATATAATCTAATATTTGTCTTACCATAAGTCTAATATTTTCTTCTAAAACGTCCTGATGTAAAAACTCTTTATTTTCCACTGTTAATGCCATAATTTTCATCATATTTGCTAACACATGAAAATGAATGCCCTCTCGTATACCAATCGCATTTTCTAATATACTTTGTATGATCGCCTCCTCCTTAGAAGGATTCAAGATGTATTCTAAGGATAGCTTCTTTGCCAGCCATATTTCATCTTCCACGGTAATTGAACTAATGATATTGTTATCCCCTGTTAACGAAAACACATTAAAAAGTTTCTCGAAATTTTCGCGATTGATACCACCCTTCTCTTCAACAATTCGATTTATTTCTCGATAAATTTTTTCTTTGCTATACAATATTACTTCATAAATAAATCTCTCTTTAGATTTATAAAAATGATAAAACGTCCCTTTTCCAATACTAGTTTGCTTTGTAATCTCGCTAATTGTTATGTGTTGCATTCCTTTTTGCTTAATTAGTTTTATACCAACCTCTAACATTGTTGTCTTAATACTTTCTCGCTTTTCCATCGGAAATATTGACATGTCTCGTCTCCTCATGTGACCAGTTTCTTGTATATTGGTCACTTAATATCTTAGTTAAAACTTTCTTTCGCGTCAAGTGGAATTTGAAAAATTAATGGAATAAAATAACAAACATGAGATGTTTTGCTGGGATTGTCACCTCTATTGTTCAAATTCAATACATGGATAGATGTAATCATCCGATTCCACCAATTAATAATGAAAATGAAATTGACAATATATGTAAATCAATATAAAATGAAATTAATGAAAGGGCAAAATAATATAGAAGGTGGTGAATTGCATGGGAGATAAGAATCCGAAAAAAGCTCCGAAAAAGAAGAGCTCCGATAAAGGAACGGCAGCTACTTCAACTAAAAAAAAATAGTACCACAAATTGGGGCGTTTTAAAAAGCCCCGATTTTTTATTTCATATCTTTTAAAATTCAATATATTAAGAACTTGTGATGACAGTTGCATTAAGATATAATAATTTAGGCAATAGCAGTAAGAAAATAGGCAGTTGATAAGCATTTTCCAGAAAAAAAGGAGATGATGATAATGTCATTGATAGATATCGTAAAGAAAAGATATTCAGTAAGAGGATATTTGGAGAAAGAGGTAGAGAAGGAAAAGCTGCTTCAGGTACTGGAGGCTGGTAGATTAGCACCTTCTGCTGTTAATTATCAGCCCCTTCAATATATTGTAATAACCGATGGGGATGAAAGACAAAAGGTAACCCAATGCTATGAACGTAATTGGATAAAAAGCGCACCAGTCATCATAGTAATCTGCGGAGATCATTCGGTATCCTGGAAACGCAGTGATGGCAAGGATCATTGCGATATTGATGTAGCGATTGCAGTTGACCATATGACACTTGCTGCAACTGACCTAGGACTTGGAAGCTGTTGGGTCTGTGCTTTTGATGCAAAACTCTGTCGTGAATTACTCGAGCTACCATCGCATCTGGAACCAATTGCATTATTGCCGATTGGGTATCCTTCCAAGGAAAGAAGCACAGAAACGCCTCGAAAGAGTCTAGAGGAATTAGTAAGCTGGGAGAAGTATCATAACTAATTCAAAAAATGTATACCATTTATAGTTTTTGGTTTTTCAATCGGACTAGTTTTATTCAACAGTTTTATGAGAATTAATTAATAAGGTAGTAATTAATGTTCTGATATTACCCGTTTAACATTAATTACCAAATCATATTCGCTAAAACATTCGTTGCTAATTGATTATTCATGAAAGGAGTATCGTTACTTTTTTATTTTTTATGAAAAAAGTAACGATGCTCCTTTTTTTTAACTATAACTTATGAAGTAATTTCTCTGCTCTGGGAGCCCTTAACATACTGGCTTCCGGCATATCACATCCAAGCAAAGGCTGTAGGTAATATTTGAAGGCGTCGGTAACATTATTGTTGTACTCGTTAATGAAATGATCTGGCATAAGCTTCGTTTTACCTGCAACATTATGTAAATCAGTCATTTTATAATCTACAGAATAAAGACCGGTCCGGTGGATAGTAATGGAACCGTCAATATTATGCCAGATTGCAAACTGAGCAGCTTTCTCCCCAACTTCTCTGGCCTCGTGCTGGTCTATAGGAGATACACATCCCATGAAGGATCTTTGTAGATATCCTAAGGTATCGGAGCGAACGCGGCTAATACCAAGCTTATTCTTAATCTCCTGAGATAACAGATCACCTAAGGCACCTGTACCTGACAGCTGCGTATTACCATGTGCATCTGTTTCCTTGTTTTTGATTAACTTCGATACAATCGGAACGCCATTTTCATCCTGAATACCTTCGGATACTGCTATGATACAGCGGCCGTATTTTTCATATACACTTTTAACATCCTTAAGGAAATTATCTACAATAAAAGGACGCTCGGGAAGATAAATCAAATGTGGGCCGTCATCAGGATATTTCTGCGCAATGGAAGAAGCAGCGGTTAAGAAGCCGGCATGCCGTCCCATAACAACTCCGATATGAACGCCGGGAAGAGCTCTGTTATCCAGATTAAGTCCGATAAAGGATTGGGCAACAAATTTGGCGGCCGAGGGGTAACCGGGAGTATGGTCATTTATCATCAGATCATTATCAATCGTTTTTGGAATATGAATAGCTCTGAATTCATAACCTGAGGATTCTGCCTGCTCATTAACAATCCGAACAGTGTCGGCAGAGTCATTGCCCCCAATGTAGAAGAAATATCTTACACCGTGGACTTTAAAAACATTAAAAATCTCCTTGCAATATGAATTATCCGGTTTATCTCTTGTTGAGTATAAAGCAGACGATGGTGTAATTGCTACCTGCTCTAGATTATGTGTTGTCTCTTGGGTTAAATCAAGAAAATCCTCATTGATAATTCCCGAAACCCCGTTAACCGCACCATAAACCTTTGTGATCTGCGGAAATTTTCTGGATTCCAATACAGCTCCGACTAAGGACTGGTTAATTACTGCGGTTGGACCACCGCCTTGTGCTACTACAACTTTTCCTTCAAGTACCATACAATCATTTCACTCCTTTACATTTTACAGAATAAGATTTGTCAAACGTAGCTCACATCAATATACGTATAACCTCGTTGTACTTCTTGTTAAATCAGATAAATTTATAGTAATTTATCCTGTTTTAAACGTATCTGCAGTAAATTAGTGACTTGCTGTTAATAGCAAGATAATCATATGTAATTTTTGGTTGTCCACAAATTTCATTGTATCATGAAAATAATTAAATGGCAAATAATTACAATTGTAATTTTGTAATTAATACAATAATTATTACAGTATATAATAAGAAGATACTTTATTTAAATTCTCGACATCATCAGATTACTTGATGTATACCGCCGTAACCCCCGATTGAAGATGAAGAAGGCCAAAGGTACTATGAATAAAGTAAAGCAGATAACCGCCAATACAAAAAGCAGATTAAAATGCAGAATGATTTTCATTGGTAGATAAACCATGAATCCGATTGGTACAAGAGTGTAAAATAGTAGTCTCACGATTTCTTTAAAAATTGTATCTGGATAAGTGGAGAAGAGGGTCATTATATTAAATAAGCTATCTAATATCATATCTCCCCGTGTAATCCAGAAGGAAATACTGCCTGATATAACAATGAAGGCAGTCATAATCAAAGCACCCAGTATGCTAAATAAGGTATAAAGAAGCAAATTGGTAATACTGAAATTAAATATAATTAGTACTAAATATCCATAGATGAGATCCCCGATAGCAGAGGAATTGGTAGCTGAGGTTATTACACTAAGCAGTACATTTTTCGGCTGAACCAGATAGGAATCTAGCTTGCCGTTCATGATAATGGTAGGAAGTGAATATGCCTGCTGAAACATGATATGGGACAATCCGTAGGTGGAGGCCGACAAACCCCAAAGCAACATGATTTCATCTAGTTGATACCCGCCTATGCTTTTCTTTAGGTGAAACAAAAGCATCCATTGTATAATGAAGGTAGCGTTATTTAAAATCATAAAGCATACATTAGTCATAAAGGTAATACGATTAGTCATTTCACGCATAAGATTATATTTTAAAGAAAGAAGGATAACCCTCCATTGATGATTAGCCGCCGTTAACATTAAGCTTTTTCACTCCCTTCCGAAACAATGAAAATAATATTAATAAGGTAATAATAATGTATATCATTTGCGCTAGAAATATCTTTGCCGCTGTTACGAAGCTAAAATCAACCATCAGCTTTGCCGGTCCGTAATTCACTACATAGATTGGAGAGAATTTGATTAGCGGTTGTGCCCATATTGGGAATAATTCTAAGGGAAATAGAGTACCAATTACAATAATCAACTTATCATAGATCCATCGAAACGGTGTGGAATCCTCAATCCAAAAGGATAGTACGCAAATACTGATACAAATAAATGCATTGATCATAATTCCAAGGATAAAGGATGCTATTGCAAATGGCAGATGGTAAAGCCTGAAATCCGGAATGGGACCGATAAAGATTAATCCAATCAGAATCCCTGCACCGAAAAAAAGCGTGATCTGAATTACAATATCACCAAGGTACTTTGAGATAATATATAACATATAATGGTACGGTTTATTGATGCTGTAAGCGATTGTGCCACTCTTTATATTATTACTGACCTGAAAGGTAAGTGTTCTGTGTCGTCCTCCGAACCATACTGCTTCCGTAAAGATTACATACCAGATCATCTGCTGAATGGAGTAGCCACTAATTAAACTAGAGGAATCAGAGTACATATATTTCCATAGGTGAATAAATATAAATATTATCATAAAGTACGTAAGAAATCCTAATATGATATTCATAACATATTGAAGGCTTTCCATTAGGGTCGCTTTGAAGATAAACATATATTTTCGCATGAGGACCTCCTTTCTACCATCTAGATCATGCCTTGCCGGTTTTCTTTATATATCTCTGTTATAATGTTTTCTAGAGGGATATTGGATATGTTGATATCTAGGATATTATCGGCATCAATTAGTTTTAGGGCGTCACTGATGTTCCTTTTTGTTGTATCAACTTCAAGCTTTACTTGATTTCCCTTACTTTTGATCACAGTGATTCCGTCCTCGTCGCTTAAATCAGTCAGCTCCCTCATTTTTACATCAACTATTTTCTTACCAAGGTAATGATATTTAATTTTTTCCATGGAATCATCCAGTACGATGCGACCATGATTAACAATGATAATTCTTTTACAGAGCTTCTCTATATCACCGATATCATGACTGGTCAAAAATATGGTGGTCTGGTATTCTTTATTCATTTTCTTTATTAAAGCCCTAATGTTTTCCTTTACTACAGGATCCAGTCCAATGGTAGGCTCATCCAGAAATAGAATCTGTGGTCTGTGAATCAGGGAAGCGACGATCTCACAGCGGATTCTTTGACCAAGGGAAAGATTTCTGACAGGGGTGTTAATGAACTCCTCCAGTTCAAATACCTGAATTAACTCCGCTATTCTGGCTTCGGCTTCACTATCCTTTAAATCATAGATAGCCCCGAAGAACTTAAAATTATCGTAAGGGGTAAGATGAGTCCAGAGCTGCTCCTTTTGCCCAAATACCGTCCCTATTTTATAAGATAGCTGCTTCCTCTTTTTTGCCGGATTAATATTCATGACAGAAGCTGCGCCCTGATTTGGATATAAAATTCCGGTAAGCATTTTGATAGTTGTACTCTTTCCTGCCCCATTTGGTCCGATAAATGCAAGTATCTCACCTTCTTCAACATGAAAGCTGATATCATCCACTGCATTGATACTACGATAGGTTGGATGAAATATTGATTTAATGCTGCCTCCAAGACCTTTTTCCTTAACTTTAACCTGAAAGGTCTTAGACAAGTGATTAACTGTGATTGCTTCCATTAAGAAATCTCCCCTTTCATAGTAATCATTTTAAGTAATTGCGAAACTATATCGTCTTTGCAAATACCTTTGTATTTAATGTATTAGAGTAAAATGTAATTTAAAAATAAAAAAGCCTTGAATAATATTGAAATAAATATTATGCAAGGCGGTATGGCTATTGTATATAGAAAAACCTTATCCGTATTTGCATAGATACAAGAGATTAACCTGCCTGCAGCTACACAAATAAAATTGCTACAAGAGGTAAGCTATAATTTTACATATAAGCAAAAGACGACGAGAATAAGGTTAAACATTTTCATGGTAAATTCTCCTAACTTGATTTTCGGGTTAGTATAACATAACATATTATTACATGCAAGGAAAAATATAGATAAACATTTAATTTTTTAAAAGTAGTTGTTAAAATTGTATTTGGAAACTTAATAAATATTTAACTATACAAATAAGGAAATTAATGTATAATATGGTGATAACGAGAAGGGTGTATAAAAAAATGTAAGCAATCATTTGATTCATTGCTTCAATGAGTTCAAAACAATTTGGAGGTCAAGATGAAAATAAGACAAAAAATCAGTATGGGGTTATTCGCCGCGGCGTTGATTTTTGCAGCTGCATTCCCTGTAAAAGGCTATGCTAAGGGTAATGAAGACTTTGTAATTAAGGATGGTATCTTAACGGACTATGTAGGAACCGAAAGCAAGATAACCATACCCTCTGGCGTGAAGGAAATAGGAAATTTTGCATTTGATGAAAATAGTCAGATTGAGGAGGTTATTATTCCCGGAGATGTTAAGGTAATCGGCCTATGTGCCTTTTCCAATTGTCATAACCTGAAAACAGTTACTATGAAAAGTGGCGTTGAAACCATCGAATACGAGGCTTTTTTTGGAGATGTTAATCTGTCAAAGGTAACGATTCCCAAGACAGTGAGTAGAATCGAATCAGAAAGTTTTAAGGATTCCCATTGGTTAAAGAATGATAAACGGAAATTCGTAATTGAAGGAAATGGCATTCTGATTCATTATAACGGACAATCATCAAAAGTAACTCTGCCGTTATCTGTAAAAGAAATCGGAAGTGATGCATTTAGCGGTGTAAAGAATAAACTGACACAGATCGTGATGAACCGTGGTTTGAAAAGTATTTTGGATGATGCTTTTGTTGGTTTCAGTAAGTTAAAAAAGGTATCAATCCCTGCCAGTGTAAATTCTATTGGATTGGAAGCATTTACTGATACACCGTGGCTAAAGAACAATAAAAAAGAGTTTCTTGTGGTAGGAGATGGTATTCTTCTGAAATATCGGGGAAGCCGTACTAAAGTGGTACTTCCTTCAAATATCCAAACCATTAATGAGGGTGCTTTTTATAACAATAAAAAGCTATCGGAGGTAGTACTAGATAAGAATCTTATAGAAATAAAAGAATTTGCATTTTCCGATTGCATAAATTTAAAGAAAATAAATATACCGTCCGGTGTCAAATCGATTGGAGATTGGGCATTCAGTTATACTGGATTAACAAGTATCAATATTCCGAGCATGGTGACAACTATCGGAAGAGGCGCCTTTTCACATTGTAAAAATCTTTCTCAGGTCAGTTTCGCTAAGAACAGTAAGCTCACAATAATTGAAACATGGCTTTTTGATGGATGTAAGTCATTAAAGAAGGTAGTACTACCAAATAAACTGTCAGAGCTTGGAGAGGAAGCATTTAGCTATTGTACAAAACTACAATCAGTCAATATGCCGGACACTTTAACTGTGCTGGAGGATGGAGTATTTATGGGCTGTAGTAGCCTGACATCAATAAAAATTCCCTATAAGATAGCGGAAGTACCTTCATCTTTATTTGATGGCTGCAAATCCTTGGTAAAGGTAAGTATGCCAGATAAGTTAACCACAATTGGGGAAAAGGCATTTAAAAACTGCAGTAAATTATCTGATTTTACACTGCCATCCGGTGTAATAAGCATAGGAGCTTCTGCTTTCTGCAATTGTGCTTCATTTGAGAGCATAAAAATTAATTCGAATATAAAAGAACTACCGAATAAATGCTTTGACGGTTGTACAAATCTTGGTAATATTGAATTTGCAGATGAAAATATCGATATCGCAGTAGATGCATTGACGGGTACGAAATGGATGAACTCCATTCCTGGTGACTTCTTTGCAATTAACGGTAAGTTAATCTCTTATAAAGGCAAGGGTGGCAAAGTTACAATTCCTGATACCATAGATACAATCGCAAACAATGCGTTTGCTCAAAACGATGATATTACAGAAATTATACTGCCTTCCAGTATGAAACACATCGGAGATTTCAGTTTTACCCTCTGTAGTGAATTAAAGAAGGTAGTGTTGCCGAATAAAATTGAGTATATTGGAATGGGTGCATTTGATAATTGCGAAGTACTGGAAGAAGTAACGATAGATGATAAAGGAGGCAAGAGCAGTAATTGGGATGGTGTAGTATATTCCGCTGCATTTGCATATTGTCCGAAATTAAAGAAGATAATCCTTCCTAATAACATAACCTATATGGATGCTTATGTATTCAATAATTGTAGCTCGTTATTAGAAATTAAACTCCCTGATAAATTAAAGTATTTAGGAGACTGTGCATTCAAAGACTGTAGCAGCCTTGGTAAGGTTTCCTTTAGCGGAACTCTGGATGACATGGGTTCTCAAGTATTTACAACCACACCGTTTTACACACAGTCAAAAGATAAGATATTGGTATTACAGAACATATTACTCAAATATAGTGGAAGTGATAAATCACTTACTCTGTCCGATTCTTATACTATTATAGCAGATAAAGCATTTTACAATAATAAAACCCTGGAAGAATTAAAACTGCCAAATGGAATTAAATCGATTGGAGAGTATGCCTTTAGCGAATGTAAGAATTTGAAAACGATCCAGATGCCATCTACCAAATTTAATGTAGGAAGTGATGCTTTTTACAATACGGCGTGGCTTAGTAATCAAAAGGATAACTATATAATTCTGTCAAATGGGGTACTGATAAAATATCAGGGTACCGACAAAACGGCAATAATTCCGGATACTGTTACTGAGATTGCTCCCGGAGCATTTAGAGATTCAAAGATAGATAAGGTAGTGATACCGAAATCAGTGAAGAAAATCGATATAGAGGCCTTTAAAAATTCCAAAGTAAAAGAGGTGGGTATGGCAGAAGGTGTGGAAGAAATCGAATTTAACGCATTTTATGATTGCGTGGATCTTGAGCGAATTCAAATCCCTGACAGTGTTAATAAGATCGGATGCGGACTGGTATACGATGAAGAAGGAAAACTAACCTATATCATAGAATGTAGCATGGGATCAATTGCTTATGAATACGCAGTTTCAACGGAAACCAGAATCAGATTAAGATAATATATTTCAAAACAATTAGGAGGAAAAGATGAAGACAAAACAAAAAATCTATATGGGACTATTCGCTGCGGCATTGATATTTGCAGTTGCATTCCCTGTGAAAGGATATGCTAAGGAAAATGATGATTTTGTAATAAAGAATGGTGTCTTAACGGACTATGTAGGAACGGAAAGCAAGATAACCATACCCACAAGCGTAAAGGAAATAGGTATGAGAGCATTCAGTGATAATAGCCGGATTGAGGAGGTTATTATTCCTGGAGGTGTTAAGGTAATTGATCAATATGCTTTTCTTAGATGTCAAAACCTGAAAACAGTTACTATGAAAAGTGGCGTTGAAACCATTGAAGTCGAGGCCTTTTCTGGAGATGTTAATCTGTCAAAGGTCACTATTCCAAAGACCGTGGCCAGAATCAAAGCGGGGAATTTTCAAGATTCAAAATGGTTAAAGAATGATAAACGGCTATTCATGATTGAAGGAATCGGTATTCTGATTCATTATAGCGGGAAATCAACTAAAGTGACTCTTCCGTCATCTGTAAAAGGTATCGGAAGCGATGCTTTTAGCGGTGTAAAAGATAAACTGACACAGGTTGTGATGAATCGTGGCTTGAAAAAAATCTCGGATTATGCTTTTTATGGTTACAGCAAGTTAAAAACTGTTTCAATTCCATCCAGTGTAAATTATATTGGATTGGATACATTTACAAATACACCGTGGTTGAAGAATAATAAAAAAGAGCTTCTTGTAGTCGGAGATGGCATACTTTTGGAATATATAGGAAGTCGCACCAAAGCAGTCCTTCCTACAAACATCAAAACTATTTATGAAAGTGCTTTTTCTAATAATAAAAAGCTGACGGAAGTAGTCTTAAATAAGAATCTTACAGAGATAAAAGATGCAGCATTTTTCAATTGTAAGAATTTAAAGAAAATTAATATACCATCCGGAGTTAAAACGATTGGTATAGATGCATTTAGTAATACTGGATTAATAAGCGTTAATATTCCGAGCAAGACAACAACACTCGGAAGATATGCTTTTTCCTATTGTAAAAATCTTACTCTGGTAAGCTTCGCTAAGGACAGCAAGCTTGCAGTGATTGAAAGAGGGCTTTTTACAGGATGTGAATCATTAAATAAAGTAGTACTACCAAGTAAGCTGACAGAGCTTGGAGAGGAAGCATTTAGCTATTGCACACAACTGCAATCAGTCAATCTGCCGGTTACTTTAACAAAGCTGGGGGATAAGGTATTTTGGGGCGACAAAAGCCTGACCTCTATCAATATTCCTGATAAGATAACTGAAATACCTTCCTATTTATTTGAAGACTGCAGTTCCCTAGTAAAGGTAAGTCTGTCAGATAAGATAACCACAATCGGGTACAGTGCATTTAACAACTGTGGTAAGTTATCGGATTATACACTGCCCTCTAGTGTAAAAAGCATAGGATCGTCTGCCTTTGGCAACTGTACTTCACTTGAGAGCATAAGAATTAATTCCAATATAAAAGAGCTTCCCAGTAAATGTTTTGAGGGTTGTACCAATCTCGGTGAAGTTGAATTCGCTGATAAAAATATCAATGTCGCAGTGGATGCATTGACTGGTACGAAATGGATGAATTCCATTCCCGGTGACTTCTTTGCAATGAATGGAAAGTTAATCTCTTATAAAGGCAAGGGAGGCAAAGTCACAATCCCTGATACGATAGATACCATCTCCGACTATGTATTTTCAGAAAATACTGATATTACGGAAGTTATTCTGCCTTCCAGTGTTAAACACATCGGATATTTCAGTTTTCAACACTGCAGCAAACTAAAGAAGGTAGTATTGCCAAATGAGATAGAGTATATTGGAGAGTATGCATTTTCAGATTGCCCTTTACTGGAGGAAGTAGCGATAGATGATAAAGGCATTAAAGGCAGTAATGTGGATGCAGTATTATCTTCCGGAGCATTTGGATATTGTTCGAATTTGAAGAAGGTATCACTTCCTAATAACATAACCGATATGGAGGGCAGTGCATTCTATGGCTGCAGTTCGCTATCAGAGATAAAACTCCCGGATAAATTAAGAAATTTAGGAGGTCTTGCATTCGGTCAATGTAATAGCCTTGCTAAGGTTTCCTTCAGTGGAACCCTGGATAGCATAGGTTCTGATGCATTTTCAACAACACCGTATTATATGGAGTCAAAGGATAATATCTTAGTATTACAGAATGTATTATTGAAATATAGTGGAAGTGACAAATCAGTTACTATACCTGAAACCTATAATATAATAGCCAGTAAAGCGTTTAGCAATAACAATAACTTGGAAGAGGTTAAATTACCAAATGGTATCAAGTCAATTGGTATGGATGCCTTTAGCGGATGTAAGAATTTGAAAACAATCCAGATGCCATCTACCCAATTTAATATAGGTTACGGAGCTTTTAACGATACGGGGTGGTTAAATAATCAAAAGGATAGCTATGTAATTCTTCCAAATGGAATACTGATAAAATATCAGGGTACCGATAAAACTGTAACGATACCGGATAGCGTTACTGAGATTGGTCCGGGAGTATTTGAAGAATTACAGATAGATAAGGTAGTGATACCGAAATCAGTGAAAAAAATCCATTCCTATGACTTTTTATATTCCAAAGTCAAAGAGGTGGATATAGCGGAAGGTGTGGAAGAAATCGAAGGTGGTGCTTTTGAAGAGTGCATGCAACTTGAGCTAATCCGTATTCCTGACAGTGTAAATAAGATCGGAGGCAATCTGGTATTCTGTGAAGAGTATGGTATGAACTATATTATTGAATGCAGTATCGGATCAAAAGCACATGAATATGCAGTTGCACACGGGGTCAGAGTAAGATTAAGATAATTTTGAATATTTGTTAGAGTTTTGGTTGGATAGATATTAATTGCAGTAAGCAAACAGTTTGTCCTAGATATGAATAATACTAGAGTTTATGAGAATTATTTTAAAGTACTCAAGGTATGATATAATAACATGATTAATAGTAAAAACGATAAACAATAACATCAACTTCAGTATGTTGAACGTAATCATTAATTTTAAAAATGGAGGATGAACATGAAAGATATCAAGGAAATTGTGAAACTTCAAAAAGATTATTATTTGAGTGGAAAGACATTGGAGTTGACATTTCGACTGAATGCATTAAAGAAATTACAGGCCGCGATCAAAGAACATGAGAATGATGTCTTTGAAGCACTGAAGAAAGATTTGAATAAGGCACCCTTTGAATCCTATGCCTCTGAGATCGGACTTGTCTATACGGAGCTTAAGGATGCAATTCATAATCTATATCGCTGGAACCGCAAGAAAAGGGTTAGAACACCGATTGTACATTTTAAATCGACATCCTATATTGTTTCAGAACCTTACGGGGTTGCACTGATCATGTCACCCTGGAATTATCCCTTCCAGCTTACTATAGCACCTTTAATTGGTGCAATTGCAGGGGGTAACTGTAACGTTATTAAGCCATCCGCATATTCTCCTGCAACTTCAGCAATCATAGCTAAGATTATAAGAGAAAGTTTTCCTGAAAAATATATAGCTGTAATCGAAGGCGGAAGGGAAGCAAATCAGGAACTCTTAAAGGAGAAGTTTGATTATATCTTCTTTACCGGAAGTGTCAGTGTCGGTAAGCTGGTTATGGAATCGGCATCAAAGCATCTGACACCGGTTACGCTGGAGCTGGGTGGTAAAAGCCCGTGTATTGTAGCGAAGGACGCTGATATTGATCTGTCTGCAAAACGTATTATCTGGGGTAAAACCTTAAACAGCGGGCAGACCTGTGTGTGCCCGGATTATTTGCTTGTTCACAGGGATGTGAAGCAGGAACTGATCAATGCAATGAAGAAGTACATCACAAGGTTCTATGGGGAGGAACCTTGCCGGAATAAAGAGTTTCCGAGGATTGTCAACGAAAAGCATTTCAACAGACTGAAGAATCTAATCGATGGTTCAGAAATAATCTGCGGTGGTGACAGCAATGAGGCAACGCTTCAGATTTCCCCAACCCTTCTTGATCATGTCACCTGGAATGATCCAGTCATGCAGGAAGAGATATTCGGACCTATCTTGCCTATATTGGAATATGAAGATATCGAAGAAGTTATAACAATGGTGAACAGTCATCCGAAGCCCCTAGCACTTTATCTATTTACCAGAAGCAAGGAGTTGGAAGATCGCATTGTAAAATGTATTCCCTTTGGCGGTGGATGCATTAACGATACCCTAGTTCATCTGGCAACCTCCTATATGCCGTTCGGAGGTGTCGGTGACAGTGGTATGGGAGGATATCATGGCAAATGGAGCTTTGATACCTTTACCCATAAGAAGAGTATTCTCAAGAAATCTAATATGCTGGATATCAATATTCGTTATGCGCCATATAAGGACAAGTTGAAGCTGTTGAAAAAAATGTTGTAGATGCCAACTGAAGTGGCAGAGGGAGGATGTTATGAATATAGCTTCGCTATTTAATAAGAATAAGACGGTATTATCCTTTGAAGTGTTTCCGCCTAAGAAAACCAGTCCGATTGAAACAATTTATTCAACCTTAGACGAATTAAAGGATTTGAAACCGGATTTTATCAGTGTAACTTATGGTGCCGGTGGTAACGCGGGGGATACTGCGACTTGTGATATTGCTTCTGCTATCAGACAAAAATATCAGATCGAGCCCCTAGCGCATCTGACCTGCGTAAATTATACCAAGTCAGAGATTTTACAAATTCTAGACCAACTGGAACAGAGCGGAATTGAAAACATTCTGGCTTTGCGGGGTGATATGAATCCCGACGTCCCTCCGAAAAATGAATTTAGATATGCCAGTGAGCTTGTGACATTCATAAAGGAGAGAGGGGGTTTTCATATATCGGGAGCCTGTTATCCCGAGGGACATATTTCTTCTGTGGACCTGGTTGAAGATATCCTGAATCTTAGAAAGAAAGTGGATGCTGGTGCAGATCATTTAATATCACAGCTTTTCTTTGATAATAATTTCTTTTATTCCTTTCAGGAGAAAGCAAGGCTTGCAGGAATTCAGGCTCCGATTGAGGCTGGAATCATGCCGGTAGTCAATAAGGCACAGATTGAACGTATGGTAACCTTATGTGGAGCGAGTTTGCCTTCCAAGTTTACTAAGATGCTTCAACGCTTTGAACACTCACCTGAAGCACTCAAAGAGGCCGGAATTGCCTATGCTATAGATCAGATTGTAGACCTGATTTCACATGGAGTTGATGGAATTCATCTATATACGATGAACAATGCCTATATTGCCAGAAGAATCAGTGAAAGTATCTCAGGTCTGATACAGGCTTGAAATAATGCTCCGGGACAATAATATTCATCCATGTAGTTCGATTAGACTTATGATAAAAAACCAAATAAATGTACAGATGATTTGATTTGGAATAAACATAATATTTAATGTTAAGACTTAAAATACATAGTGTGAATTATTGTAAAGAATAATTCACACGTTGAATTTAGGCGTGCAAGCGAGCTGCACCCATGGACACTAGGATGTAAAATTATAGAAATAATCAGAGAAGTATAAAGTGTTGCAAAAGCACTTTCCTGCTAATTTATATTATATATAAAGAGTAGGATTTAGACTCTGAACCCGGAGGTAATCATGAAAAAATGTGTACTGTTCATCAGTTTCGTTTTATTGCTTCTATTGTTAAGCGGTTGCAAAAAAGAAAAAGTAAATAGTGAAAATACAAAAGTAACGCTGACTCCGACTTCGCTTCCGGTAGTTACTCTGCCGCCGGAGAATGTTGCGGATCAGAATACCGACGGTATTGATTCCGGACAGGTAGAGAATCAGCAAAAGCTTCTTGAATATTATCCGATCCAGGCAGATGTCGAATATATATATGAAGGGAAAGGAAACGAATACGCTTCGTATAAAGTATATACAGACTTTTTGGATTCGGTGAACAATAAAGTACAAACTAGGACAAATAATGGCGGTTCCGAAACCGTTAGGGTAATTCAGATAAAAGGCGGTAAGGTGTCAATAATCTATAGTATGAATGAGTGCTACTACCGTGAGAATTTCATAGATAAAACTTCTACCAAAAAGCCGGAGATTCTTTTAATGGAACCGCTTGTGAAGGGGACGCAGTGGACACTCCCCGATGGAAGAAAACGTTATATTTCAGCTGTGGATGTTAAAGTTGACACTCCTTCAGGCATATATAAAGCCATTGAGGTAACCACAGAAGGCAAGGGTGACAATACAAAAGATTACTATGCTCCCAAGGCCGGGTTAGTAAAAAGCGTATTTAATTCGGGAGGTACGAAGATATCTTCATCCCTAAGTAAAATTAATACGAACACGCAATTGAAACAGAAAATCGCAGTATATTATCCGGATTCTGATGAAAAGATGCATCAGGAATCATTAACCTTAGCCTTTCGAACCGGTGATGTAATCAGAACGGTTCTGGAAAAAGCTTTAAAACAAGAGGCTGTTAAGAAATCCTATCTGCCGTTGTTAAGTGCAAATACCGTTATTAATAGTCTGTATCTGGGTAAAGATAAGATCGTGTATGTAGACTTTTCTAAGGATTTTACTGAGGAAATGAATTTGGGCTCTGGTTTTGAAGCATTAGTACTGCAATGTATTACAAATACCCTTGGTAACTACTATGGTGTTGACAAAGTTTATATTACAATTGCAGGTAAACCCTATGAATCAGGACATATATTAATGAAAAAGGGTGAGACCTTCAAGGTTAATATGGATTCACTGGTAAAATAGCAGGCTATAGCATATAAAAGAAATGTAAATGAGAAAGCATACAGCAAAGTGTAAAAGTTTTGCTAACATGTTTTCTCATTTTTATTCCAGACAATCCGTAATTTGGCTACGTATAGTTCATTTCGATGACCCATGACTTCCATAATATTGTTAAATATTATTAAATAGATATTAATTTTAATAGAATTATTAGACATAATGTACAAGAAATAGTATAATAGTACTATAGACAGGAGCAAGGAGGCACTTTGATGATTAAGATTAATAAAGATTTTTTTACTGACAGTGATATTTTGTTTGTTGGATACTCTTCGAGAAATAAAGCATACAGTAATATGGTTTTCGAAGCATTTACCAATAATAATATAAAGGTATATCCCTTCAATACAAAAGATAATGCTGATTTTGATATAAAGGTTTATAAAAAGTTCAGCGAACTTCCAATGATACCCCAGACAGCGTATGTCCTCCTAAATAAAACAAGCGCTGCAAAAGCGGTAAACCATTTGATTGATAACGGAGTGAAGAAGATTTTATTTTATAACAAAAATATGGTGGATCCTGCAACGCTTGAAGAATGTGATAAGGCAGGAGTCGTAACTGCATATGGCTGCCCGCTAATGGTGTATAACGGAGGCATTCATAAACTACATTCATTTTTTGCAGGAGTTAAAAATTAAAAAAATATTGATAAGGATGTTTCGTATTTTATTCATATAAATGGATATATTAACTAACATTAAGCTTGTAAATAATGGAGGTTAATTATGTCAGAACATATTTTAGAGAAGCCAGAGGGACGGATGAGCTATCATGATTCCGTGGAGGAAATGCTTCATCGGATTAAGGAGGATGGACTCTCAAGTGTTTTTTCCAGATGGGACGAGCAGGACAGAATCCGTTGCAAATATTGCCTTGAAGGTCTTAGCTGTTGGCTATGTACTAACGGTCCATGCCGGCTAAGTGAGAAGGCGGGTGCAGATAAAGGAGTCTGCGGAATAGGCAATGATGCTATGGCGATGCGTAATATGCTAATTAGAAATATTATGGGAGCAGCAACCTATGGACATCATGCATTTGAAGCATTTCGCACACTAAAGGCGACCGCGGAAGGTAAAACACCCTTTCAGATTAAGGATGTTGATAAGCTAAAATGGATGTGTGAAACAATAGGCATCAATACGAATCAGGATACGAATCAGATGGCAATAGAACTTGCGGATTTTCTGGATTATGAGATGAAAGTCACTCCGGATGAGCAAAGCCGTATGGTTGAGCTATATGCCCCAAAGAAGAGAAAACCAATATGGAAGAATTTGCATCTCTACCCTTCCGGGATACAGCATGAGGTCGAGAATAGTATAGCAAGCTGCCTTACCAATGTGGATGGCGATTATGTTTCCTTGGCAAAGAAGGCTCTTAGACTTGGACTGTCTACCATCTATACTGCGCAGATCGGACTGGAAATGACGCAGGATATTTTATTCGGAACACCGATGCCGCATGAGGTTGATGTAGATCTGGGTATCATGGATCCGGATTATGTCAATATCGCATTTAACGGACATCAGCCGTGGATTGGCGTTGCAACTCTTCAGAAAGCAAAGCTTGAAGAATATCAGGAGATGGCCAGAAAAGCAGGTGCAAAAGGTATTCATATCGTTGGTTCCATTGAAACCGGTCAGGAGATGCTTCAACGCTTTGAAGTGGACGATGTATTTGTAGGATTGATGGGTAACTGGCTCGCAATAGAGCCTTTTCTTGCAACGGGAACGGTGGATGCTCTAGTTATGGAAGAAAACTGCTCTCCTCCGGATATGGATATGTATGCAGAAAAATATCAGGTTGCCTTGGTCAGTGTCAGTACGATCATTGGGGTTCCGGGATTAGAGCATGCAATGCCGTATTATCCATCCAAAGCGGAAGAAATGGCAGAAAACTGTATTGATATCGCAATAGAAAATTTTAAAAAAAGACATGGTAAAATCAAGCCGCTCGTTCCTAAGTATGTTACAAAGGCGATAGCAGGCTTTTCAACCGAGGCAGTCCTTAAGGCGATTGGTAATGACCTAAGTAACCTCGTTGATGTGATTGCTAAGGGACAGATTAAGGGTGTGGTAGCACTTGCAAACTGCTCTACTTTAAGAAATGGCCCGCAGGACTGGAACACAGTTAACTTAACAAAACAACTGATTAAAAAAGACATTCTTGTTGTGGCAGGTGGCTGCGGAAATCATGGACTTGAGGTTGCCGGCTTGTGCTCCCTTGATGCTGCCGAGCAGGCAGGCGAAGGATTAAAGGGAGTATGTAAAGCCCTTGGTATCCCTCCGGTACTCAGCTTTGGAACCTGTACGGATACCGGAAGAATCTCCATGCTGGTGACTGCTCTAGCAGATCATCTGAATGTGGATATCTCAGATCTTCCAATTGCGGTTACTGCTCCGGAATGGATGGAACAGAAGGCAACGATAGACGGTTTATTTGCAGTTGCATATGGAGCCTATACCCATCTTTCACCAACTCCATTTATTACAGGTGCGCCAAAGCTGGTTAAGCTGCTTACCGAAGATGTTGAGGAACTTACTGGTGGTAAAATCGCCTTAGGGGATGATCCGGTTCAGGTCGCCAATGATATAGAAGCCCATATTATAAAGAAACGCCAGAAGTTGGGTTTGGCATAGCTATTAATTAATTTTAGGGGTTTTCAAATGTTACATTTTGGATTATCTTAAAAATAAGCACCTTACTTTTGTATGCTATTGATGCGGTTAATATTATACCCAAGTTTGGTGCTATTTTCTTATTTAATATTAGATAAGAGCCCAAAGGATAGCATATAGAAAGGAAAATATATAATGAATTCTCCTATGAGTGCATTATATAAGTGATACAGATGCAAATTAGAAATAATTATACCTGCCCTTTGGAAATTGTTCATGATATTATAAAAGGTAAATGGAAAACAATAATTATTTGGCAGTTAAGGCATGGTAATACATCACTATCAAAATTAGAACATGATATTGAAGGTATTAATCAAAAAATGTTATTACAGCAGTTAAAAGAATTAATTGAATTTGGAATGGTCGATAAAATTAAGTCTTCTAGTTACCCTTTGCATGTGGAATATTTTCTAACGGAGCAAGGATTCAAGATACAAAAGGGGATAGAAATTATGCAGGAGGTTGGTGTTGATTATATGGTCACACATGATATGACAGATATCTTAGATAAAAAAGGTATATGTTATAAACAATAATAAATACATTGGATATGATACACACCAAAAAGTGTGTAATTTACATACAAAATACTTGTTGATATAATGTAAAAAAATTAATGGAGGTTGTATATTATGTCAATAAGAATAGCTATTAATGGCTTTGGGCGTATTGGGCGTTTAGCCTTTCGCCAGATGTTTGGTACTGTAGATTATGAAATTGTTGCTATCAATGATCTTACTGATCCCAAAATGCTTGCCCATCTTTTAAAGTATGATTCTTGTCAAGGGAAGTATTCTTTGTCTGAAAAGGTGTCTTACACAGAAGAAACAATTATAGTCGATGGTAAAGAAATCAGAATATATGCAAAAGCAGATCCTGAAGAGTTACCATGGGGTGAGTTGAATATTGATGTTGTACTGGAATGCACTGGATTCTTCACTAAAAAGGATAAAGCTTCAAAACATTTGAAAGCTGGAGCTAAGAAAGTTGTGATTTCTGCACCGGCTGGGAATGACTTACCTACTATAGTTTACGGTGTTAATGAAAAGACATTAAGCCCAGATGATAAAATTATTTCTACTGCTTCTTGTACTACGAATTGCTTGGCACCTATGGCCGATACACTAAATAAATATGCAAAAATCAAAGCGGGTTATATGACTACTGTACATGGATATACAGGAGATCAAATGACCCTTGACGGTCCACATCGTAAAGGAGAATTACGTCGTGCACGGGCTGCAGCAGTAAACATAGTTCCAAGTAGTACCGGTGCTGCAAAAGCAATTGGTTTAGTAATTCCTGAGCTTAACGGAAAGATGGATGGCTGCTCACAGCGTGTTCCCGTTCCTACTGGTAGTTTAACCGAACTAGTTGCAATCTGTGAAGGAACTTTTACAGTTAATGATATTAATAAAGCAATGAAAGCAGCAGAAAGTTCATTTTTTGGCTACACTGAAGATGAAATAGTTTCATCTGACATCATTGGTATAACTTATGGAAGTTTATTCGATGCTACCCAAACGAAATGTATGAATATAGGTGATGGGGCTACAATGGTCAAGGTAGTTTCCTGGTATGATAATGAAAATAGTTATACGAGCCAAATGGTTCGTACGATTAAGTATTTTGCAAATTTATAATAAAATATCCTTGTGCCTTTATGAGGGTTCAAATTTATTGCAGTACTTTTTGCTTATCATTTAAGTATTTTTGTTTAATAGTAATAATAATCAGGTCTTAATGGAGATAGATACTCTGTTAAGGCCTTTTATTATGCCCCCACTTAAGTTAAGTACAACTCCGAGGCTACCCAGAGCATAAATAACACAAAACAAATTCAAAAAATAGATTTCTTGTACCAGAACTTCCCAAACAAGAAACAGTATGATAAAATTGTATTTAAAAATAGGCGTATGATATACCAATAATAGAAGTCCTTATAAAGATGATTAATCTTGCAATAAAAATCAGTACCCATAAGGAAATAATGTAGAGTTGGTTCAGATTCTAATAAAATTTATAACTTGATGTATGGAGAGGAATATTGGCGGGCTAGATATATTCAAGAAACTATGGGAAGGAGGTTGGTAGAATGAGAAAAGAGCAAATTGAAGCAGTAAGGGAATTACGGAATCAAGTTCCAGAGGCTTTTGGAAGATCTGCAACAGAGGAAGAAATAGTAAACGCAGAAGGTAAGCTTGGAGTAGAGCTTCTTAATGAATATAAAGTGTTCTTAAAGGAATTTGGCTCTGGAGGAGTTGGTAATGCAATTATACTTGGTTTAAGTGAGGCTGAATTTGTAGCAACTCCGTCATTTGTTGATATATCATTAGAAATAAGAAAAGAGTTTTATAAAGACATACCTGAATATGGGGATATAGTTGTAATAGGCATCGATGGATCAGGTAACCCAGTGGGTTATTTGCCCGATAGCCCAACTATATTTGTGCATGATCATGATTTTGGTGGCAGGTATAATTTGGCAAGCGATTTTTCAGACTATGTTGATAAGGCGTTAAATGGGACACTTGAGGTATCATTTTAGTATACCCTTAATAGGAAGGAAGAAGTATAAAAATATAAATTAGATAATTATCATGGAGGAGGATTTTCAGTTTGGAACCGGGTATCTAGATATAATATTGAAATTTTTCCATTCGCGAGAGATCCTTTTGGTAACTATTTATGTTTTGATTATAGAAAAGGAGATAAACCGGTAATAGTTTTCTGGGAGCATGAGATAGCTTCTATAGATAGTAATGCGGCAGTAAAAAGGTTTGCGATACTTTTAATGAACTCCTTAATTCTCTATATGAATATGAAGAGGAAGAATAAACGAATTTAAGTGAAGTAGGAATAATATATAAAACTTTTCGGGTAATCTGTGATCTCAGATAGAGAGAGCTTATCAAATGTTTCAATCGAAAAGTGCATCCTTAAGACTTTTCAAATAAACGGAAGAATAGATGACGATAACCCTTTATTAGAGCTGAGAGATATTGTTCTAACAAAACCCTTAGATGGACAAAAAGATTTAATTAAAATAAAAAATGTTTTAGGTCTGGATTTATCAATGAAAGAATTATTAACTGGTTCAAAGAATTTACCATTTATTCTTGTAAAAAATATATCAAATGGAAGAGCTCAGAATAAGTTAAAAAAATTAGGTGAACTAAGTGAAAAATTAGAATTGGATACTGTCGGATGAAAGCGAAAAACGTCTAGCTAATTACTGGACTTTGCTCAAAATATATGAGGTGATGGTTATGATTAATAAGTTTTTTGAAAATTTTGTACAAAAGGAAAAGACACAGAGAATATTATTAAAAGCTACACAGGAAGAGTACCTGATGGCATACTAGAAGTATGGAAACAATATGGTTTTGGTAGTATTTTAAATGGATATCTAAAAATTGTTAATCCGGACGAATTTCAATCTATATTAAAAGAGGTATATAAACGAAATGCAGGTGCTGTAGTACTATTTACTACCTCGATGGGAGACATTATTGTTTGGGAAGATGACAGGTACTTAAGCTTATTAAATTTCAGAAAAGGAAAGGCAAGTTGTATATCAGCAGGATTCGAATTTTTCTTTGATGATTTGGAGGAAGAGGCATTTAAAAATAAAGCTTTGGATTGGACACCCTATCCTCAAGTAGTAAAAAGATATGGAGTGCCAAAATTTGATGAATGCTTTGCATATGTACCTATTCTTGGGTTAGGTGGACCAGAGAAGGTTGAAAATTTAAGTAAGGTTAAACTTGTTGAACATATTTACTTGATTAAAGAGTTTATGGGACTAATTGAATGATGAAATCAGGAGGTTAATCAAGTGTGTAAAAAGGTTAAGAGTTTGGAAGAACAACTTGAGTATGAATTTATTTAAGGAATGTAAAAGATATAGAAAAAAGCACCTCACGTAGGATGGCAAACTCTGAGGGACGTTATCAGTATAGATCGCGGATGATGTTTTTCCAGAAGATGCAATCAAGAATGTAATAAGTCAATTTGGGAATTTATAGAAGCTATTTCAGGGACTTGAGGAGATGACACAGGAACAAAAAATCGTGTACTATGAGAAGCTTTAGAAGGCAGTAATTATAAAACTATAGCGATCGGTATCATGGTATTTTTTAATGTATTTCTGTACAAATATATATTTTAAAGTTATAATATTGGCATGGTAATAAATATTTTTTATTAAATGATCAGCCGATGCTGATAAACAATGCCTTTACTTTTTATATATTAAGCGTTTGAAATTTACTATGATTAACTTATTTTTAATGCATAGATAGACAAAGGTGCAGTAAGAATATAACATGAGGAATTATAAAAAGGAGTCTGGATATGCTTGGCACAATAGATTGGATGTTCATACTGGCAATTCTGCTTTTTATTGCAGGATTTATATTGATTGGAATTGAAATGGTGACTCCGGGGTTGCATGCGCCTGGATTTTTTGGTGCGGCAAGTCTACTGATTGCAATATTTCTTGTATCAGATACATTTATTGAGGGAACATTAATAACAATAGTGGTATTAGCCCTTCTTACCATCATGCTCGGAATTATACTGGGGCTACTTTCTTCCGGTAAACTGAAATCTCCTATTATATTGGAAGAACAGCAGAACAGGGATAAGGGATATATCAGTGCAAGAAAGTTGGATTATATGCTTGGAAAACAGGGAGTAGCACTCACCGACCTTCGTCCGGCCGGTACAGCAAAGATCGATGGTATTAATTATGATGTCATTACAGAGGGAAGCTATATTATGAGAGACACCAAAATTATCGTCTATAAAGTGGAAGGTTCAAAATTGATTGTGAAAGTACAGGAATAAAAGATTAAGGAAAATAACAATATAAATTACATAGAAAGAAGGTATCAATATGCAAGAATCAATTAATATGCAGGGATCAATTCAAATGATAATTATTATAGGAATTATTTGTTTGGGAATAATTCTGTTTTTTAGTTTTGTGCCAGTGGGCTTATGGATCTCATCCTTAGCGGCCAATGTAAGAGTTAGTGTATTTAATCTAATTGGTATGCGCTTAAGGCGCGTTGTTCCATCTAAGATTGTTATGCCACTGATTAAGGCTACAAAAGCTGGAATCGGCTTGAGTGTAAATCAGTTGGAGGCTCATTATCTGGCAGGTGGTAATGTGGATAGTGTGGTAAATGCTTTGATTGCATCAGAAAGAGCTGGAATTGAGCTGGAGTTTGAAAAAGCTGCAGCAATCGATCTGGCTGGACGTGATGTATTTGATGCAGTAAGAATGAGTGTTAATCCTAAAGTTATTGAAACAACGAATGTATCAGCTGTTGCAAAGGATGGTATTGAGCTTTTAGTTAAGGCAAGAGTTACGGTGCGTGCTAATTTGGAACGGTTGGTTGGTGGTGCAGGAGAGGCAACCATACTTGCAAGAATTGGTGAAGGTATTGTTACAACGGTCGGTTCTTCGCACTCTCACAAGGAAGTACTAGAGAACCCGGATAATATATCTAAGATGGTACTAAGTAAGGGTCTGGATTCCGGTACTGCATTTGAGATTCTTTCCATTGATATTGCTGATATTGATGTAGGAAGGAATATCGGAGCGCAGTTACAGACACTGCAGGCTGAAGCGGATAAAAATATTGCTCAGGCAAAGGCGGAGGAACGAAGAGCAATGGCTGTAGCCAAGGAGCAGGAAATGCGCGCTTATGTAGTTGAAGCAGAGGCAGAAATCCCCAAAGCAATGGCACAGGCATTTAGAGAGGGTAATCTGGGAGTTATGGATTATTATGATATGCAGAATATTAAAGCCGATACCAAGATGAGGGAGAAAATATCCGAGACGTCGAAGAAATCAGTTATGGACGGAGAAAAAAAGGATCTACGTTAACCCAAGCATAAAATCTAATATCTGGGGAGTAAGCCTATGAACAGAGAATCTGAAAATCCGGCTTCCGTTCTTAAAAAGCTGTATAGAGACCAGCTTTATACTGATAAAGCAAAGCCGGTTACGGATAATACAAGGAATCAGAAGTCTTTATCGGGTCAATTAAATATAGAAAAATATATAAGAGAGAATTTTAGTAAGCCAAAACAAACGGAAGAAAGTATCATAAAACCCGTTAAAGAAACAAAAAGTACCCAGGACTACAAAACAGATACTTCTGCTGATGCAAACATATCAATAGATAAGCTTCAGGAAGCAGTAATCTGGACTGAAATATTGGGAAAACCGGTATGTAGACGGCGAAAAAGATACAGATAAAATAGTAAAGAGGAGCTAGCGCTCAATATTTTGTAAAATGATTTCAAGGTTAGGTATTTATTTACCTGAAATCGGATCAGAATATTTTACGGCAGCTCCTCTTTTTCTATGATTAAAAATCTGATATAATTTATGAACGCACAAAGCAGTGTCATCATGAAATGAGGAGAATGAGCATAATGAAAGAAGCTTATGATAAACTACAGAAAGAATCCTGCCAAATGAGAATCTATGAAACAGTTCCTTTTGGTATCCTTCTTGCAATTGTGGGTGGATTACTGGATGCCTATACTTATATAGGCAGGAATGGAGTATTTGCAAACGCACAGACCGGTAATATTGTATTGCTTGGTATTCATGCCTCCGAAGGAGATTGGAAGAAGGCATTGATGTATGTACCACCCATTTTAGCCTTCATATTGGGTGTAATATTTGTTGAAATCATTAAAAAGCTTTCTCCACGTCTGTTTGGGCTTGACTGGGTTCAGATGATATTAATGCTTGAGGTTGTTGTACTTTTCATATTAGGGTTTGTACCCGCTGATTTTCCCGATATTATGGTTACGGTTACTATTTCATTTATTGCCTCGGTTCAAGTTTGTTCTTTCTCTAAGCTGGTTGACTCCTCTTATGCAACAACAATGATGACAGGTAATTTGCGTTCCTTCTCCCAAGCTCTATACAGAGCAATTGCAGCGAAAGATCCTGAGGCCAAAGCAAGAGCAGTTAGATATATTCTGGTTATTATCTCATTTGTAATTGGGGCAGTAATTGGAGGAGCGCTTACTATATTAACCGGGGTGAGAGCAATATGGGGAGCCGTAATGATTTTATTGGTCTGCATTGCCATTGTAGGTTTGTCCGGATATAGTAACAGCAGAAAAGCTTTATAAGTTACTGTTCAGACTAGCCAGAAATTTGGCTGGATGATTTCAATCTATGTTTCCGAAGCGGAGATGCTCCCGCTTAGTTGCATTACAGTTGCATTACGTAGCGGTACATAAGGCTCTAAAATACAGAGCCAAAGTACCGACGAATGTAAATACTCCTTTTCGGAAACATAAATCGAAATCATCCAACCGAATTTCTGACTAATCTGAACAGTAACCTTTATAATAAAGTACAAATTAAAAAACTTATTTTATTATTTACAAGTCATTTGAAATCATATATAATATTGTTAAATTAATAACAAAATAATCGTGCTGATAACGAGGGTACGCCCGAGTGGGAAGGCGAAGAATAGAAGATATCCATCCACTATCCATTTAAGATATTACCGTAATAAGATACTTTGCTTCTCAATACGTGTAATCCGATAGAGGGGATATATTACAAAATCTACTATCCTTGTGCCTTTTGGTACAGGGATTTTTTTGTATCAGCATTCCTTGCTATACCTGATGCAACAGTTTCGTAAGAGAACTCTATCATGATTATTTTTTAAAGAAAGTGAGATGACCTATGGCTGATACTATAAATTTAATTCATAAGCTTGAGGAGCGCCGTATTTTAACAAAAGAAGAATTTGTCACCCTTTTGACAGAACTTTTCCAGGAAAATCAGGAGATACAAGAGTATCAGGAGATTCAAGAAAATCAAGAGCTTCTCAGGAAGAAGGCACAGTCGACTTCGAAGAAATACTTTAATAATAAAATTTATACCCGTGGGTTGATTGAATTTACAAATTATTGTAAAAATGACTGTTATTACTGTGGAATCCGCAGAAGTAACACCGAAGTACACAGATATCGGTTGACGAATGAGGATATTCTAAATTGCTGCAGGACGGGGTATGATCTCGGATTTCGAACCTTTGTCTTACAGGGCGGAGAAGATGGAAGTTACCAAGATGACGATATAGCAGTAATTGTAAGCAGGATAAAATATGAGTTCCCCGATTGTGCCATCACCCTCTCAATTGGAGAGAGAAGCTATGAGAGTTATCTTAAGTTTTACAAGGCAGGTGCTGATAGATATCTGTTAAGGCATGAGACAGCTAATGAAGAGCACTACCGTAGACTTCATCCCGATAACCTGAGCCTCCAAAAACGAAAAAGGTGTTTATGGGATTTAAAAGAAATTGGCTTTCAGGTGGGTGCCGGATTTATGGTGGGATCACCTTATCAAACCTTAGAAAATATTGCTGAGGATCTGTTATTTATCAAAGAGCTTTCCCCGCAGATGATAGGCATCGGCCCATTCATACCACATCATCAGACCCCATTTGCCAAAAAAGCACAGGGAACCTTGGAACAGACCTTGATATTAATCAGTATTCTAAGACTCATGCTTCCAAATGCTTTGATCCCTGCTACCACGGCACTGGGGACCATTCATCCTAACGGAAGGGAGATGGGAATTCTGTATGGAGCCAACGTAGTTATGCCTAACCTCTCGCCGACATCGGTTCGTAAAAAGTATGAGTTATATGATAATAAAATCTGTACCGGTGATGAGGCAGCAGAGTGTCGCTTCTGTCTCGAAGGCAGAATGAAAAAAATCGGTTATGAGCTCGCGGTGGATCGCGGAGATTTTGTTCCGGTTTTATAGTAGCTACGAGTTATAATTCAGGTTATGATGACGCGAGTTGTTTATCTTTACCCGTAAGGCCAAACAGTAACGATATGACTTAACCTAATCTAAAATAGCTGGATATGCAATGAGGCATAGGAAAGTTTAAATAAAAGGAGAGATAATTATGTATGATGTAAAATCTAAGAAGGCAGAAGAGTTCATTAATCATGAGGAGATTCTAGAGACTCTGGAGTATGCAGCTGCGAATAAAAACAACAGAGAGCTGATAGACCAGATTCTTGAAAAGGCCAAGGACATGAAAGGGATTACACACCGGGAAGCCCTAGTACTTCTTGATTGTGATCTGGAGGATGAGGTTCAGAAAATATTTGATTTGGCAATAAGGATAAAGGAAAGATTTTATGGTAACCGTATTGTCATGTTTGCACCTCTTTATCTTTCTAATTATTGTGTCAACGGGTGCGTTTACTGTCCATACCATTATGTGAACAAACATATTCCCCGCAAGAAGCTGACTCAGGAGGATATACGCAATGAGGTAATTGCACTTCAGGATATGGGTCATAAACGTCTTGCACTGGAGGCAGGAGAAGATCCGGTAAATAATCCTCTGGAATATATCCTGGACAGTATCAGAACAATCTATTCGATACAGCATAAGAATGGTTCGATTCGCCGTGTTAATGTTAATATTGCTGCAACTACTGTGGAGGATTATCAAAAATTAAAGGAAGCAGGGATCGGAACCTATATTTTATTCCAGGAGACCTATCATAAGGAAAATTATGAGAAGCTTCATCCGACCGGACCAAAGCATAATTATGCTTACCACACCGAGGCAATGGATCGTGCGATGGAGGGTGGAATCGATGATGTAGGCTTGGGAGTTTTATTTGGACTCAATCTGTACCGCTATGATTTTGCTGGAATTATCATGCATGCCGAGCATCTTGAGGCAGCAATGGGTGTTGGACCACATACGATCAGTGTACCTCGGATACGTCCTGCGGATGACATTGATCCGAAGACCTTTCACAATGCTATTTCCGATGAAATCTTTGAGAAAATTGTAGCTGTATTACGTATTGCAGTACCTTATACCGGACTCATTGTATCTACCAGAGAGTCGAAAAAGACAAGGGAGAAGGTTTTAAGACTTGGAATATCACAAATCAGCGGTGGCTCCAGAACCAGTGTTGGAGGTTATGCAGAATCGGAACCGGAGGATGAAAGCTCCGCTCAATTTGATGTGAATGATAACAGAACCCTGGATGAAATCGTGAATTGGCTTCTGGATATGGGACATATTCCGAGTTTCTGTACCGCCTGCTACCGGGAAGGAAGAACCGGAGACCGTTTTATGACTCTTTTGAAGTCCGGTCAGATTGCAAACTGCTGTCAGCCAAATGCCTTGATGACCTTAAAAGAATATCTCGAGGACTATGCTTCACCTGATACAAAGCAGAAGGGGGAGGCATTGATTGAGAAGGAGCTTGAGCATATTCCGAACCAGAAGGTATTAAAGATTGCCAAAGAAAATCTGAACAAAATAAAGGAAGGCAGCAGGGATTTTAGATTTTAAATGTCTAGAAAGTTATGTCTTACCTAAAGAAGTAAAATAGTTAAATTATCAAATACTCACACCGACTTACTCAGCACCATATAGAATGAAAACGGTGCGTGAGAATTAGACAGAATATTAGTGTATACAAAATATCATTTTATATCATAGGAGGATATGTATATGAGTTTAAATGATACCCCGAGAGCAAATCAGCTTCACATCGGGATATTCGGTAAAAGAAATAGCGGTAAATCAACATTAATCAATGCCCTTACCGGACATAATACAGCGTTAGTATCCGAGGTTGCAGGCACGACTACGGACCCGGTTTATAAGACAATCGAAATCTATGGAATCGGACCCTGTGTCTTGATTGATACGGCCGGTTTTGATGATAGCGGATATCTTGGGCAGATGAGAGTAGAGAAGACGAGAATAGCAATGCAGAAAACGGATGTTGCTCTTATTGTCTGTAGCGAGGAAGATGTTACACAGGAGCTTAATTGGGCAAAGGAATTCATGGCGCGTAAGGCTCCGGTTATCATGATTATCAATAAGATTGATCAGATCAGCAATACGGATAAAATACGTAATAAGATATATGAAGTAATCAAGGAAGAACCGATTAAAATCAGTGCCATTTCTAGGATTGGAATTGAGAAAATAAGGGAGGAAATCATTCGTAGGCTGCCGGAGGATTTTGATGCCAAAAGTATCACTGGAGACCTCGTACAGGAGGGCGATACCGTACTTTTAGTCATGCCGCAGGATATTCAGGCACCGAAGGGAAGATTGATTCTACCCCAGGTGCAGACGCTGCGTGAGCTACTTGATAAGAAATGTATTGTCCTTAGTAGTACAGCCGATAAGTACGAGGAAGCCCTTGCAAGTCTTACGAAACCGCCCAAGCTCATTATAACCGACTCCCAGGTATTTCAGATGGTTTATGATAAGAAGCCGGAAGCTAGTCTGTTAACCTCCTTCTCTGTTCTATTTGCCAGCCATAAGGGGGATATTGATTATTTTGTAAAAAGTACAGAAGCGATAGAAATCCTGACTGAGAATTCAAAGGTATTAATTGCCGAGGCTTGCACACATGTTCCCCTTACCGAGGATATCGGAAGGGAGAAGCTTCCCCGTATGCTTCGTAAGAAGGTGGGAGATGGTTTGACAATTGTTAATGTAAGCGGTAATGATTTCCCAAAAGATCTTACGGAATTTGACTTGATTATCCAGTGTGGAGCCTGTATGTTTAACCGTAAATATGTCATGAGCAGGGTAGAACAGGCAAAACTACAGAAGGTACCTATGACGAATTATGGAGTTACCATTGCTTATCTTACCCATATTCTTGATAAGATTTCATTGATTTAGGGATCTTTGCTTCAATTATGCATTGGCTTAGTGAGTTATTGCAATCATAGTAATATAATGCTAGGATGTATTTAATAAAAATAATGGTTCGGGTATTCAATATGCGCTAATTGGAGGAAGGAAGATGGCTGAATATTACAGAGGACAGGTAGCTGAAATAGCACAAGTCAATACGGAAACCCTGCGGTTTTATGAAAAAAATAAATTGATTCCCGCTCCTAAGAGAACAAAATCCGGTTATAGGGTGTATTCCGATGCTGTGATAAACCGGTTGGCTTTTATCAAAATTGCAAAGGCTTCAGGCTTCACTCTAAAACAGATCAAAGAGATGTTTGACCTTGTAGAAAGTAGGGAAGTAAATTTGGAGGACTTAACTATTGCGGTAGATGAAAAAATTAACGAGATCGATTCACGAATTTCCAGCCTCCAAGAAATGAAAGCTGCCTTGGTTTTTTTTAAAAACAAGGGTCAAAATTCAATTCAATGTCCGCATATTCAGGCATTCCTGAATAATTTTGAAGAAGAATAGAAAGAAGAAATACTAACTCTAGCATTTTACAAAAGAAAAATTTAATATTACATTTTGTGAAAGAAGAATAAAAAAGCTTGACTCTGTACTATGATACATACTTTACAATGGTTACAAATCAAATATAGAAAGGATGTAACCATTATGGAAGTTGTGATTATTGTACTTATCATTATTTTAGCATTAGCAATCATTCTGGCTCTGCTGTTTCATTGGTATTCCAATCATTTCTTTAAGAAATTGGGGCTGCTTTATAAAGAAGCTGTTTCAAAAGAAGTTGTCATTGAAAAGGATCTGCTATATAAAAATAGTGACAAACAAAACTTAAAAATGGATATTTACAGACCAGGCGGAAAGTACAGGAATGAGAAAGTCCCGGTGATTATATTATTGCATGGAGAAGGTATCGAGAGGCTGCTAAAGGATGTAAAGGAGTGGAGCATCTATACTGCTTACGGAAGAGTGATTGCAGACAAAGGATATGCAGCCGTTACCTTTCACCGTAACCGGACGAATTTAAACTTTAATCATTCGGAAGTGGCGCAGGATATCTTAGATGCCGTAGCTTATGTTCGCAAAAATGCAGACCGTTGGAACTTAGATGCGGACCGTATATGCATATGGAGCTTTTCTCTCGGAGGAATATATCAAAGCCTGTTTTTAAAGGATACACCGGAATATATACGTTGCCATGTTTCGTATTATGGTCTTTTGGATGTAAAATACAGAGTGAAAAATTTAAAGGAAGAGCATAAGGTCTACTGTCCGGAGAATTATTTGCCGAAGAACGGTAAAAAAGTTTCTCCGTTATTAATTGTAAAAGCAAAAAATGATAAGATCAGAGGCGTGAATGCTTCTCAGGATCATTTTATGCAAGTTGCCAAAAGCAGGAATATTCCGTATGAATTTATCTTACATAGTACCGGGGGACATACCTTTGATGCACTGAATGATAATGAAGAAACCCAGGAAGTTATGGAGAAGACCTGGGAGTTTATACAAAGAAATTTATAGGATATAGTTAAGTTTTGTCCCTGAAAGGCTATAGAAGTTAGATATCCTTGGCAGAATGCTTTTCAGGGAATTGTAAATTACAACGTTTGAGGGATTATCAAGGTAATCCCTTTTTTTGTTTCATAGGAAATTGCGTCCTATGAAATAAAAAGCACTCCGTGCAGGATGCGCACCTCGCGGTAAGGAATTATGTTACTACGAACCCATTCGGGCGCGGAGAATGTTCGCAGCACATTCTTTGTTCTGTCGTTTGGTTTCTTATTGTCTATTCTCTAGGTTATCGTTTTTCATATGGAACAAGTTATTTTCTGTTCCCTCACCTCACCTTTCTCCCTTTAATATTATTGTTAATAAAACTTTTGTATGTATTAGGAATGATAGAAAGAGTACAAGAATACTTTTTAATAAGCCTGTATTAATAATTTAAAAGTAATTTTTATAAGTAAATTGATGAAATAATATAAATTTCGTGAAGTGAGTCATTATATAAAATATTATATAAATTTGAATGAGTTCGAGAAGCTGTAGCTTCTAGAGCTTGTTAACTTGCTTATATATGAGTAATATTTTTAAAACCTTCCAGACGCAATCTCATATACCTGAACTTTAATCATATATTCTTACATTATGAATTTGCACAAAAAATAAATGTAAACTTTATCCAATTTGACAAAAAATTTAATAACATTTTTATATAATGGGAATATATTTGAATGGTATCTTCATATAATTTCATGCTGATAATATTCAGTCATACCATTTGCAGTTAAAAATAGTGGACAAAAAGAGAAATTCGGGAGGTTAAAAGGAATGCCAAAAGGTAAAAAACCCGGAATAATGGCCGATGATCAGATTTATCTTTTTCATGAAGGAACGAATTATCGAAGTTATCAGATGCTAGGGGCTCATCTGATGAAGAAGGGTAAACAAAAAGGTACCTTCTTTGGTGTTTGGGCTCCTAACGCCAGCTGGGTTAGCGTAATAGGGGATTTTAACGGGTGGAATATATGGTCACACCCAATGAAGAAAGTACAGAATTCAGGAATATGGGAACTGTTTATCCCTGATGTTAAAGAGTTTCAATTGTATAAATATGCAATAGGAACAGCATCAGGAAACATTCTATATAAAGCGGATCCCTATGCATATTATTCTGAATTAAGACCCAAAACAGCATCGGTAATATGCAGCTTAGAAGGCTTTTCCTGGAAAGATGATGAGTGGCAGAAACATAAGAAAACAAATCAACCATATGATAAACCATTAATGATATATGAGGTTCATCTAGGTTCCTGGAGAAGACATGAGGATGGGAGCTTTATGAATTATCGTGAGATTGCTGACGAACTGGTTCCTTATGTGAAAGATATGGGTTACACCCATATCGAGTTAATGCCTGTTATGGAACATCCGTTTGATGGTTCCTGGGGTTATCAGCTAACAGGTTATTACGCAGTTACCAGTAGATTTGGTACGCCCAAGGATTTAATGTATTTTGTTGATCTGTGTCATAAGAAGGGGATTGGTATTATCATGGATTGGGTCCCGGGGCATTTTCCTAAGGATACGCATGGACTTGCCAAATTTGATGGAACTGCATTATTTGAACATCCGGATCCGCGCCAAGGGGAACACATAGAATGGGGTACATTAGTTTTTAACTACGGCAAGAAAGAAATACATAGTTTCCTTATTTCTAATATTATTTTTTGGTTGGAGAACTTTCATGCAGACGGAATCCGTGTGGATGCTGTCACTAGTATGCTTTATCTGGATTATGCGAGAAAGGACTGGCTTCCTAATAAATATGGCGGCAAAGAGAATCTTGAAGCGGTAGATTTAATCAGGAAAATGAATGAGATTGTAGCCACGCAGTATCCGGGTACGCTTATGATAGCGGAGGAATCCAGCCAATGGCCTTTGGTTTCCAGAGCGATAAGTGCGGGAGGACTGGGTTTTACCTTCAAATGGAATATGGGATGGATGAATGATACTTTGAAATATTGTTCCATGGATCCACTGTATCGTAAAGGAAGCCATAATCTAATTACTTTCTCTATGACATATGCATTTTCTGAAAATTATATTCTGCCCTTTTCCCATGATGAGGTCGTTCACGGAAAGCATTCTCTGCTTAACAAGATGCCTGGCGATTATGGACAAAAATTTGCCGGTTTACGCTGTATGTATGGTTATATGGTAGCTCACCCTGGCAAAAAGCTTGTTTTTATGGGGGGAGAATTTGGACAGTTTATTGAGTGGAAATATGAAGACAAACTTGATTGGCATCTTCTAAATTATGAGATGCATCGAAGGATGAAGGATTATGTAAAAGCATTAAATCATTTTTATCTTGAAAATGCCTGTCTTTGGGAAGATGATGGGGGTTGGGACGGCTATCAGTGGATAAGCCCGAATGATTGTAATAACAGTCTGATCGCTTTTATGAGAAAAGGAAAAACACCGGGGGATTATATCGTTGTTGTTATAAATTTCACACCGGTTTTAAGAGAAAAATATATACTTGGTATACCGGCAGCGAAGGGTTATAAGCCGGTATTTAATTCTGATGAGAAGCGTTTTGGCGGGACAGGAAAGGTGACCAAGCGAATGCTATCTGTAAAGAACGTACCTTGCCATGACTTCGAACATTCGATAACTTTGAAGGTTCCGCCCTTATCGGCAGTATTTTATAGACCTGTGAAAGAATAGTCGCAGAATTAAGACAGAATGAAAAGGAGGTTTTATGATGGTTACAAAAAAATGTGTAGCTATGCTGCTGGCAGGAGGACAGGGCAGCAGGCTTGGTGTTTTAACAAAAAATACCGCAAAGCCTGCCGTACCATTCGGAGGTAAATATCGTATCATCGATTTTCCTCTAAGTAACTGTACTAATTCGGGAATTGATACAGTTGGGGTACTCACTCAGTATAAACCCCTGAAGTTAAATTCCTATATCGGTATTGGTCAGCCCTGGGATCTTGACCGGCTGAACGGTGGGGTTACGATTCTTCCGCCTTATATGAAACAAACAGCTGGTGAATGGTATTCCGGTACAGCAAATGCAATCTATCAGAATATTGAATATATTGAAGCATATAAACCGGAGTATGTTCTTATTTTATCAGGTGATCAGATATATAAAATGGACTATAGTACAATGCTTGAGTTCCATGAGGACAAACGTGCAGATGTAACGATTGCAATACTTGAAGTACCATGGGAGGATGTCAGTCGTCTTGGTATTATGAATACCGACGAAGATAACAGAATTTGTGAATTTATTGAGAAACCCATAAAACCGATTAGTAATAAGGCCTCCATGGGTATTTACATATTTAATTGGAAAAAGCTAAAACAATACCTGATTGAGGATCAGAATGCGCCAAACTCCAGTAATGACTTTGGTAAGGATATTATTCCGAAAATGCTAAAGCTCGGAGAGCGTATGTTTGCATTTCCATTCAAAGGCTATTGGAGGGATGTTGGAACCATTCAAAGTCTATGGGAAGCAAATATGGATCTATTGGAAGAAAGCCCGGAGCTCGATTTGTATGATCCCGGTTGGAAGATATATTCCAGAAATCCCGTTGAACCGCCTCATTTTATAGCATTAGGTGCTAATGTTAGACGTTGTATTATAACAGAGGGGGGGATCATATACGGTGATGTCTACCATTCCGTACTGTTCTCTGGGGTCACGGTCGGAAGGGGAAGCAAAATAAGTAATTCCATACTCATGCCGAATGTCAAGGTAGGAGAGAATGTAATTATTGAAAATGCAATCATTGCAGAAAATACGGTCATTGGAGATAATTGTATTATTGGTTATAAGGCTCTTATCGAGGAGGATTGTAAAGAAGCTAAGAATAACGAGATAACAGTAATAGGAGAAAATCTGATGTTACCCTCAGGCTTTAAATTAGACCAAGGAAATATGATTGATACAGATAACTTCCGCGCATATCAGGCAGTTGTATAATATGAGGAGGAACACTTATGAGAGATACAATGGGAATAATATATACCGGTGACAGTAATATTAGTCTTCAGGAATTGACCTTAAGAAGATCAGTTGCTGCATTGCCTTTTGGAGGAAGATACCGCGTAATTGATTTTATATTATCAAATATGTTGAATTCCGGTATTACAAATGTAGGACTTATCACTCAGAATAACTATCATTCCCTGATGGATCATTTGGATTCAGGAAAGCAATGGGATTTAGACCGCAAAAGCGGTGGACTTTTCATTCTCCCCCCGTATGTTAGCTCGAGCAATACGGGGTGGTACAGAGGAGAAATTGATGCATTACACAGCAACCTATCCTATATTCGAAGAAGCACTCAGAAATATGTGGTACTATCCGGGAGCTCCATGGTATGTAATCTTACCTATGATGATGCTATGGAATTTCATAAAGATAATATGGCTGATATTACAGTGATTTACAAAGAAGAAAAGAAGGCTACGAAGGAAGAATTGTCCTTACATACCTTGATTCAGATCGATGAGCAGAACCGTATCTGGGATTTTGAAGTTCATCCTAATATACCAATTTCAAATAAAATATCAATGGAAATGTTTATTATAGAAAAAAGATTGTTTGAATATCTGATTGAGGAATGCGCTGCAAGAGGACAGTATGATTTTAATCAAGATATTTTGATAAAGAATAAAGATAAATTACGTATCTTCGGATATCCATATCGTGGATACCTTGCAAAAATAGACAATATCAGATCCTACTTTAAACATAATATGGAATTATTTGATCAGAATAATTTCTACGAATTATTCCAACATTCCGGACCAATTTATACTAAGGTGAAAGATGAGGTGCCAGCGAAATACGGTGATAATGCCAGAACAGAAAACTCTTTAGTGGCAGATGGCTGCATTGTTGAGGGAGAGGTAGAGAACTGCGTACTCTTTCGAGGGGTAAGAATAGCGAGAGGAGCCATTGTTAAGAACAGTATTATAATGCAGGATACCGAAATACAGGACAAGGCTGTTTTGGAAAATGTTATTCTGGATAAGAAAGTAATTATCCGAAAAGGAAAGCATTTGATTGGCCAGGCAAGCTACCCTGTGGTCATCCGAAAAAGTGTAGTAATTTAAAAGTATATCCAATGCAATGGAGGTTTCTATGTTAAAGATTTTAATGGCAGCTTCGGAAGCAAGTCCCTTTGCAAAAACTGGTGGATTGGCAGATGTTGTGGGCTCACTTCCCTCTGCTCTAATAAAGCAGGGAGCAGATGTCAGGGTAATCCTGCCAAAATACGGTACCATACCGACAGATTTAAGGGAAACGATGACACATCATTGTTATAATTATATAAATCTTGGATACAGGCACCTGTACTGTGGTATTGAGCAGGTACAGTATAATGGGGTTATGTATTATTTTATAGATAATGAATTCTATTTTAAGAGGGATAAATTGTATGGTTATGAGGATGATAATGAACGGTTTGCTTTTTTTTGTAAAGCAGTAATGGAAGCAATTCCTTATCTGAATTTTACTCCGGATATCATTCACTGCCATGACTGGCAGAGCGGAATGATTCCTGTCTTACTGGAAGCGAAGTATCGCGCTATGGAACAGTATAGGGGAATTAGTACAGTATTTACTATTCATAACTTAAGATATCAAGGGATCTATGGTATTGAAAATTTCAAGGATTGGTTCAATCTTGATAATTCCTATTTTACGGAGGATAAGCTGGAATTTTACAAAGCAGCTAGCTTTATGAAGGGAGGACTAACTTACGCACATAAATTGACAACAGTAAGTAATACCTATGCGAAAGAAATTAAAAACCCCTTCTATGGTGAACACATGGATGGGCTTTTGAATGCAAGAAGCAATGATCTATATGGTATTGTTAACGGAATTGATTACGAAGTGTTTAATCCGAAGAAAGATAAATTAATTTACCAGACTTTTTCAAAATCCAATCTGACCGGTAAGGCTTTAAATAAAGCAGCACTTCAAAAGGATTTAAATCTGAGAGAAAGTACGGATACCCCTATCATTGCTTTGATTTCAAGACTGGTTGATCAAAAGGGACTTGACCTGATTGCCTGTGTTCTGGATGAAATCGTTAATGAAGATGTGCAGCTTGTGGTACTAGGTACCGGTGATTATAAATATGAACAGCTGTTTATTAGGGCTTCGCAGCGTTATCCGGGAAAGGTTTCTGCTAATATCCGGTTTGATAATGTACTGGCACATAAAATATATGCTTCCTCTGACCTATTTTTAATGCCGTCTTTATTTGAACCCTGCGGATTGGGACAATTAATCAGCTTAAGATATGGAACACTTCCAATCGTTCGAGAAACCGGAGGTTTAAAGGATACGGTTTTATCCTATAATGAACAAACTGGTGAAGGGAACGGCTTTAGCTTTGCAGACTATAATGCACATGATATGCTGTATACATTAAGACGTGCGCTTTCTATCTATAAACGAAAAACGCTTCGTAATAAGCTAATTAAGGCAGCCATGTCCTGTGACTACAGCTGGCAGAGCTCAGCAGGTAAATACATGGAATTATACAGGTTAATGAAACCGGAGGCCTAAATGACAAATGTGAAGAAGATAAAAATCTTATATGTCAGTGCAGAGATATCACCCTATGCTAGTGCAGGGGGTCTAGGTGAAGTCGGAAGGAGCTTTCCGAAGGCTCTTTATGAAACTGGGAACGTTGAAGTTAGAAGGGTAATGCCTTATTATAAACGAATCAGTAAGAAGCTTGAATACATAACGGATTACCCGGTAGCTATGGAAACAGGTTACGAAACCTGCGTTTTGAAGACGGATTTGGAGGAAAAGGAATTACCGACCTATTTTATTGGAAACGATCGGTATTTTTACAGAGATAGTATCTATGCCTATGAAGACGATGGTTTTCGCTTCTTTTTCTTCTGTAATGCTGTAATCCGGATGCTCGAGGAAATTCAGTTCATACCGGATATTATTCATGCAAATGATTGGCATACCGGAATGCTACCCCTGTTGGTAAAAAAGAAATATCCAGAGATTAAGACGGTCTATACGATACATAATATAGCCTATCAAGGTTATATTCCTCCATCCTATCTGTTAGAAAATATATCGGAGGAGGCAAAATCTCTGGGGTCACCGGAATGGCTAAACTTCATGAAAGCAGGTATTGTGTATGCAGATTTACTCACTACAGTAAGTCCCGGATATAAAAAGGAGATAGTTCAGGCAAAATACAGCTTCGGAATGTCCAAGCTGTTAAAACAGAGGAAAAACCCTCTGGTAGGTATCTTAAATGGCATTGATACCAAAGATTATGATCCGAGACAGAAGGGCACTCTGGATTATCCTTATGATAGTAATTGCATAGAGGAGAAAAAGAAGAACAGGTCTTTACTACGCGAAGCCTATGGCCTGCCAGACAAAGAGATACCACTCATTGTAATGGTTACGAGACTGGAATATGCAAAAGGGATTGATCTGTTAATCAAGGCAATCAGCTATTCTGATTTAAGAACCTTCCAATTAATTATATTGGGTTCCGGTAACTTATATTATCAGGGACTTTTGGAGAATATTACGAAAGAATATTCCGGGAGAATTGTTTTTGAACCGAATTATTCTTTAGAACTTGCTAAGAGAATATACGCGGCAGCAGATATCTATCTGATGCCTTCCCTATACGAACCATGTGGACTCGGGCAGCTATACGCCATGAGATATGGAGCCGTTCCAATTGTTAACCCGGTAGGGGGACTTAAGGATACGATAACAGATGATAATCAACATCCTGAAAAAACCTCAGGATTTTATATGGAGGAATGGACAAGTGAGGCTCTGATCAAAGCGGTCAAGCGTGCAATCACGACCTATCATTCTAAGGAATGGGATAATATTGTAAGAAATGGTATGAAATATAATGCATCCTGGAAAAAAAGTGTATTAAAATACAGGAAGTATTACGATAAGCTGTTGGCAGATACAAATTAATTGTCAGCAAATGATATGGAAGTAGGTTTGGGTGTCATAAGTCCTATATGCAAACATATTCTTTTATTACATAAATCAGACTTATGACACCTAAACAGTTAGAATATAAAACTGCCCTTTCTCTGCAAAGTCCTTAATCCGGACTTTATATGGAAAGAGCAGTTTTTTCTGCTTATTTAAGAGAATACATACCTTTGCTTAGCATGTAAGCGAAGATTGCTTCACCATGCTTTTGTTCTTCTTTTTGAATATGATTGAGTACATCCCGAACTTGAGTATCTTTAAATTCAAAAATAGCAGTATTATAAGTGCCAGAGACATATTTTTCAGTCATAAGCATATCGGTGCAAAGTTCCTTATCCGAGGCTTTGAATACAGCATTTTTATTACTTTGCTGATCAATAGAAGCTTGTTGTGATTGTGCTGTGGAATTGCCCTGTCCTGCTTGCTGCTGGCCGCCACCCTGACTGCCCTGGTTCATGGAAGGGACTTCACCATTCAGTAACTGATTAATTGTCTGAAGATGCTCTTCCTCCTTCTGACGATTAGCGCGAAATACGGCTTTGAGTTGAGCATCACTTGCAAGATTTTCGTAATTACTGTATTTCTCAATACAGATTTCCTCATGTGACTTTTCGTCTTCCAGTAAGAATCTCTCTTTTGTGGTTAAACTTACATTTGTTATCATAGAAACACCTCCGATACTATTATTTTCAAATATTCGGTTAATATCCATCAAGAATTTAAAAATTTAATGTTGTCAGAGGCAAATTAACAAAGGGCTTAATGATACATCTTTAAAGGAAGAGGTAGATGGATTGTACAATATAAAAGACATTTTATGGTTATAAAGACATCAAGGACTTACTATTGTAATTTAAGTACAAAAAGAGTACTATACTTCTAATGAAAAAAATAACCATAAAATGTAGATTTTATTTTTCATACGGCAAATTTGTACTGAAGTCCAGATTCGCAGTTTATCATCAGAATGGAGATTTATATGGAAGAAAAAATAGAAATAAAACCCTATGTACGTCAGGCAAAATATTATGAAACAGACCAGATGGCAGTCGTTCATCATTCGAATTATATTCGGTGGTTTGAGGAAGCAAGAGTTGATTTTTTAGAACAGATTGGTCTCGGATACGATAAAATAGAAGCAGCCGGAGTATATTCTCCGGTACTGGCTGTTTCCTGTGAATATAAATCCTCCGTACGTTTTAATGAAACTGTGTCAATCAGAGCAATTCTAAGATTTTTTAACGGGATAAAAATGAAGATAGAATATCAGGTACTCGATATGGAAACAAAGCAGCTAAAAGCGGTCGGTACATCGGAGCATTGCTTTGTTTCAACAGATTTTAAGCCGGTAAGCCTTAAGAGAAATTATAAGGAAATGTACGAAACCTTGCTCCGCTGTGTTGAGGAGTAAACCGAATTACTTCTCTTTTTGTTTGGTTTTATAGACTTATGACATCTATAATAGTAACGTAACGTATAGTAAAATATATAACTATTATCGGAACAGCCCCAGGAATTGATAATTACGATTTCCGGGGCTGTTATGATAATAACTTATTTTTATATTAAGTTCAGTTTATCAACATGTTCTGAAGTAAGGTATAATTTTATAAAGCATTGTCGCCTTCTTAAAAAATTCCTGATGATAACCTATTTTTACTATTTCTTTTCATAGACAATTTCCAGACCGGGCTGATGACCTTTTCCCATCTTATGTCTTGCCTTTCGGTTTGCTACGCTGTCAAATATAATTGAAAAATCATAATCCTCCGGATACATTTCGGTAGCGGCTACCTTAAGCTGAAGTCGTTTATGGTTAATCATTTCTTTTTTCTTCTGAATCTGAACTCCGACCTCTCCCTTTTCATCCGCCTTCTTATATACAATACCTATTTTCTTCTGTGGATATACGACAACACAGTCTCCAATATTAAAACTTTGGCTTCGGGTGCTTACTGGTTTTATTGGAGCAGCAGCTTTTTCGATACGTGAAAGCTGGAATGAAGTAGTATTTTCAATGATCGTAGCATCGGCAGCATTATGAATAAAAGCATCATCCAAAACTTCCCGTTTTAAATTGTCGGAATTGAAATAAGCTTCCTGATAGGCACGTTCCAGCATCCTTTTTGGAAGACCCAAGCGTTTTGCAATATAAAGAGCACAACTTTCTCCTGCTTCACCAATTTCAAGACGGTATAACGGCTTAAGACTTTCACGGTCGAAGGCCATCCGTGCATTTAAGAGGCCTTCGGTTTTGTTAGCATATTCCTTTACCTCAGGGTAATGTGTGGTTGCAACAAAGAGGCATCCTTTATTCCTTAATTCCTCCAGAATTGCTATTGCTATACCCATGCCCTCGGCAGGATCTGTGCCGGAACCTAGTTCATCAAGAAGTACCAGGGTATCTTGGTCGGTATGATTCAAAATGTTGATGATATTGGTGATATGCGAGGAAAATGTGGATAAGTTCTCTGTAATACTCTGCCCATCACCGATATCACACAATACCGCATTATTCATACAAAGCTCAGCACTTTTACACGGAACATGCAGTCCGCTTTGTGCCATTAGCTGCAATAGTCCAACCGTTTTGAGTGCTACGGTTTTTCCTCCGGTATTAGGACCTGTAATAACGATTCCAGTAATTTTGTTACCGATAGTAAAATTAAGGGGTACACACTCTGCGGCATTCAATAGAGGATGCCTTCCTTCTTCAATATGAATTTTCCGATCCATATTGATGGAGGCTGGGATAGCTCTCATATCAACACTTAGCTTTGCTTTGGCAAAGATAAAATCAAGTGTTTCCATTGCCTCCATATTGAGATGGATATCGAAGGAATTTTCATTGACAAGATCAGTTAAAACATAGAGAATTCTTCGCACCTCGTTGCTTTCTGCAATTTCAAGTACTGATAATTCATTCTTTAGCTTTGACACGGCAGAGGGTTCTATGAAATAAGTGGAGCCGCTTGAGGAGATATCTAATACCGAACCACTCACCATATTTTTATACTCTTTTTTTACAGGCAGTACATAATGACCGTTTCGTAAAGACACATAGCTATCCGTAAACCATTCCTTCTTACCACGTAGCTGGCTCTCCAGCTTGGATTTGATATCGGAATTCACCTGTCCCATTTTCCTTCGAATACTTTTCAATTCTCCGGATGCATTATCATCAACTGCGTTATTGCGAATGGTATTTTCAATTTCACCTGCCAAATGGGAGAGTTCATTGATAGAACCTCCATAACCTGCAATCTCAACCTCTAGCGACTCGGCTCTTTTTAGAAAGACCTTCATCCGCCGGCAGGCATTGATGAATAATTCAAGCTGTGTCAGCTGTTCTGGGATTAACATTGAGCCCTTCTCTGCCAGCTCTAATAACATTTTTATATCCTTCATAGAAGCAAGCGGTGCACTTCCGATATGCTCCAGTATTTTTCGTGCCTGAGTTGTTTCCTTCATTCTGGCATTAACTTCACGTTCACTAAGATATGGCTTCAATTCAAGAAGCTTTTGTTTTGCATTTTCCGAAACAGCATTTTCACTAAGCATTTGTAGTATTTTATTATATTCTAATACATTCATTGATTTTTCCATGATAAAACCTCCATTTATATTAAAATGCCCACATGGAATACAGCCATTACAGATTGGCATAATACTCTTTGTGGGCAAAGTCCGATTACGACAATAAAAAAGCATAACAGGAGATACCTATTATGCCTTGTCATTCAGAAAAAACGTATACACGGTTTTATCCTAATCTATCAAGACAGCTTTGAGTATTTACTGTAAAGGCAGAAAGCTGGGCACAACAAAAAAAGGTTCACTTAGTGCACCCAAACTTATTTAATTCGTGCTAGTTAGCACAAACCTCACTTACAGTTAATACCGACATCAAAACCATCCTTTCATTTCATACCATTTAATACATATGAATTATCTTACATGTGATATTCTACCATATTGCTTGCTGAGTGTCAAATTATCACTATATGAGAATGAAAGTAGAAGTAACAGTTTAGCATAGCCAGAAATTCGGCTGAATTGTTTTTGTCTATGTTTTCGAAAAGGAATATTTGCATTCGTCGGTATTTAGGCTCTGTATTTTAGAGCCTTATGTACCGGCTACGTAATGCAACTAAGCGAGAGCGTTTCCGTTCGGAAACATAGACACAAACCATCCAGCCGAATTTCTGACTAGCCTGAATTGTAACAATGGACAAAGTAGAATGGGTAGAAATATTACAAGTTCAGGGGCTTCAATTCTTATAAATCTGCCTTTTGATAAAATCAATCTGTTTATCAATAAGCTCTTCTGTAACCCCGCTAGACATTGCAAGTGTACTGATACCTTCAATAAGAAACATGATATTTTCTGATAGGAGATCAATATCCTCATTTGAAATTTCATTTTGATCCACACCGAAGTTTAATATTTCTAAAATAATCTTTTTAGAGTTATAAAACTGTGTGTAAAAAAAATTCTTATTAAACTCTTTCTTATGGGATAAAAAGAATTCAAATGTGGCTGTTAGCAAACTTTGATCCATGTGTAAAAGTCTATTTTTGTTATACGAAAAATAGTCATCCAAAAGCTCCTTAAAACTTTTACCGGAATGGACATTTGACTGTATTTGTTCAAGTTTATCTTTATTATGTTCTTTGATAACCGCTAAAAAAATATCATCGACAGAAGAAAAATAAATGTACAAGCCGCCACGGCTAATTTTACATTCCTCAATAATATCCTTCATGGTGACTCCGTTAAAACCATCCCGAATAAAAACTCGCTCAGCGCAACTTAAAATATATTTTCTTTTTTTGATGGATTTTGCTGTCATATCGGCTTCTACCTTTCACTTCAATTCAACCAGAAGTATATGACTCAACAGTCATAATGTCAATTCGGCTGAAAACACCTCGTGTCATCGTAGGCTGAAATGTTAAATACAATTTTCTTTATCACATTCGACATTATTGCAGTCCACAAAAACCACGGTAGGTTTATAATTCTTTGTGACATCCTCCGCTAACTGACAGTAAGACATAATAATGATCTTATCGCCACAACTGACGAGTTTTGCTCCTGCTCCGTTGATACAAATTGTTCCGCTTCCTTCCTTGCCAGCGAGTGCGTAGGTAACAAGCCTGTTCCCGTTGTCAATATCGGCGATATGTACCTGCTCAAATTCTACTATTCCAGCAGCATCCATTAACTTTTTATCAATGGTTATACTCCCGACGTAATCAAGCTCCGCCTGTGTCACCGTAGCGCGATGTATTTTTGATTTTAGTAATGTTAGAATCATATTAAACTCCTTCTGAACTTAGTATCGTATTATCAATCAACCTTGTATTACCAAACTTTGCAGCAATAGCCACCAAAGCTGTGTGCGTCGGCTCAATATACTTTATATTTTCAAGCGTTACCCCATCCAAGACCTCAATGTACTCAATTTTCGCAAGTGGCTCTTGTTGGATTTCCTGTCGAATTAGATGAATTAGTTTATCCACAAGATTGCAATCGAAGGCACCGGACTTGAAGTATTCACTAGCCTTTTGCAAGCCGCGATTTAGGGCAAGAGCCTGTATTCGTTCTTCTACGTTTAAATAGAGGTTTCTCGAACTCATAGCGAGGCCATCCTTTTCTCGTATGATAGGGCAAACAATAATCTCCACCGGGATATGAAGATCACGCACCATCTTTTTGATAACGATCGCCTGTTGCGCGTCCTTCTGACCGAAATATGCCTGATCCGGCTTAACAATATTGAATAAAATATTTACCACCGTAGTAACCCCTTTGAAATGGATGGGGCGGGATGCTCCACAGAGTTTTTTTGTCAGATCACCTTTTACCTCAACTTCTGTAGAGAAACTGGGAGCATAGATTTCATTTGCTTCTGGATTAAATACAACATCCGCACCAGATTCCCGTGCAAGTCTATAATCACGTTCGATGTCTCTCGGATATTTTTCGTAATCTTCACCCGGGCCGAATTGAATAGGGTTCACAAAAATGCTGACAACTACCAAATCGTTATGAGCTCTCGCTTTTTTAATCAACGACACATGCCCATCATGAAGATACCCCATTGTGGGTACAAACCCCAACGTTTTATTTTTACGATCATGGCTTTCAAGCCAGTCATTCAACTCTCTGATTGTTTTTATTAAACTCATAATGAAAAAATCCTTTCTCTAATTAATCAATATAGCTTATCCAGAACAGATTCATTGATAGCAAAGGTATGTTTATTTTCAGGAAACCTCTGTAACTTAACATCCTGAATATATTCACCAATGGCGTCTGTTATATTCTCTTTCAGATGAGCATATTGCTTTACAAACTTGGGGGTAAAATCGGAATACATGCCGAGAATATCATTAATAACCAAGACTTGACCGTCACAATAACGTCCGGCGCCAATCCCTATGGTTGGTACACTAACTTTTTCGGTAATGATTCTTGCGAGTTCTTCAGGAATTGCTTCAAGGACAATACTAAAAACACCCGCTTCCTCTAATGCAAGTGCATCCTCGATTAGAGCTTTAGCTTTCTCTTCTTCTTTTCCTTGTACCTTAAATCCACCAAAAATATTGATGGATTGGGGAGTAAGCCCGATATGTCCCATTACTGGAATCTGTGCGCGTACAATTGCTTTTACAGACCCAGTCATATCCCTCCCGCCTTCTAGTTTTACGGCACCTACCTTGCCCTCCTGAACGAATCGACCAGCATTACGGACAGCTTCTTTCGTACTAATCTGATAGGATAAAAACGGCATATCGCCAATCAATAGCGCATTTTTAACACCCCGAGCTACACATTGACAATGATAAATCATATCATCCATCGTCACGTCCAGAGTTGAGTCATGCCCTTGCATAACCATACCAAGGGAATCACCGACAAGAATAGCATCAATGCCACTACCGTCGATAATTTGCGCCATGGAATAATCATAGGCTGTCAGCATGCTGATTTTATCCTTTTTTTGTTTTGCCTCTAAAAATGAATGTGTCGTAAATTTACTGTTCAAGTCTCCACTTCCTTTCAACAAATTCATGAATTTTTCTGCTTCTTGCCTATTCATTATCAAAGTTAATGTTGAATAGAAAACAAAAATGTCTTTTTTATCTGGTGGTTGTTCTAGAATTTAGAACAGTATCCCTTGCAGACAAAAAAGACATCATTTCACATAAATGATTGATAATAGTCTTTGTCCCACAGGATCAAAGCAGATTGTAAATTGCAAACCTTCCCGTACTAATAAACTTAATGAGGCTTACACAATGTACAGTTCATATAAGATACTGTCGTGTGCTCACCATTTATGACACTTGTGTCATAAATATTATATTACATGAATATCATAATTGCAAGGATTTTACTATAGCTCTTGTATTCTAAATTATATCATTGCATACAGAGTCTGCTTGTGGTTACACATTCCTCGTAAGAGACCTATGATGAATGTTTTTTTAAAATTAGCTTATTAATAATTGATTTCAATATCAATAAAGTATATAATAAATCATAAAATAGTAATAATAATAACTTTAATTACTTAATTTTTAACATATTTAATGACAAAATTATATGACAGGAGCTAATGATATGATTGATAAAGAGTTAGAAAAACTATATTTTAAATTTCGTAATAATTATTGTAAAAACCTATTTTTTAATGTAAATAAAGATAAGGATGGATTAAGCCCGACCGATTCTTATTGCATTGAATCAATATTTCTTATGAATAGACCAACAGTTCGTCAATTCGCAAATTACGTTAAAATCTCTCAACCGAATGCGACTTACCGGATAAGTAATCTAATTGAAAAGGGATACATTAGGAAAATATTGTCACAGGAAGATAGAAGAGAATATTTTCTTGAAGTAACCGATAAATTTTTTGAAAACTATGGAATTAATTCTTCTTCAAATATAGAATTTTTACAAAAAATATATGAAAAATTCACCGAAGATGAAATTGAAAAGCTAGATGAGTTGCTTTGCAAAATTAATAATATGCTATAATATTAAGTAAAAGATATTAGTCTTGATTTTTAGCAGGCTGTCCAGTGATACTCTGTTCTGTAATAGTGCAGAGAGTGATGACGGGCAGCCTTTTTTAATTTCAGTCCTACAGGAAAACAGTTCCTGAGGTGGTAAATGTTACAAAGATATAAACAATATGTTGCTTAAATATTAAATATAATGTTGACAATTTAACAATTACGTAATATAATTAACCCATGACAGAAATACAACTTGTGTTAGGAGACGGAATATGGGAAATAAATATATTATGAAAATTGCTGCTGTTTGTATGGCAACTATTATGGCTTTTGCACCTGTAACTACATATGCTTCCACATTACTTAAGGTTGGTTCCAGAGGTACCGAGGTTAAGAATGTTCAGACAACCTTGAAGACATTAGGCTATTTTACATATCCAAAGGCGACAGGTTATTACGGAAGTATTACTGCGTCAGCGGTAAAGAGATACCAGAGAGATAAAGGTATCTCGGTGGATGGAATATATGGCAAGATAACAAAAAGCTTTTTATATCCAGTATCACCGTTAACTTCCTTTACAAAACCTGCAATAAATCTTACACCGACATTAACTCCAGAAAACAGTGGTGCTATGGACTGGTTTACTCAGGTAAGAAATATTTGGGGAAGAGGAATAAATGCTACTGTAACAGATGTGAATACCGGTAAATCATTTGAAGTAAAAAGAACCTATGGAACAAACCATGCAGATGTTGAAACCCTTACAGTGAAAGATACAGAAATAATGAAACAAATATGGGGTGGCTTTAGCTGGGAAAGAAGAGCAGTTATAGTTCGCATAGGTCTATATACACTAGCAGGTTCCATGACAGCTATGCCGCATGCAGGTCTGGAGAATAAACCCGAGGGTGCGTATGTAAGCGGTCGCAGCGACGGCTATGGCTGGGGGTACAACTATGATGCAGTAAAGGGTAACGCAATCAGCGGCCATATGGATATTCATTTCAAAAACAGTAGAACGCACGGAACAAATATTGTGCAGCAGGTTCATCAGAATATGGTGCAAAAAGCAGCAAATTATATTGCAAGTTTAAGCTATTGATGTGAGTATCCAAATTAATAGATAGTAAGAATAGAAACATCATCGAAAGTAAGCAATATACAAAGTCTCAGAATTACTGGGATACTTAAATACATGAAACGGTTTTAATAATGAAGGACTGATACAGCATAATATTCAATGTTGTATCAGTCCTTTGTGGTATTATATATATTTATCTAGTATGTTAAGTAACCTGTGATTAAACTCAATCGATCTATACAGGTGGTATAAGAAATACCTACCTCATGAAAAGCGTTACTATATCATATGCTTGTGAGAACCGAAATTTGATTAGATACATGAATATTTTTAAAGCGGCAGAGAAAACATTATTGTAGTACCAACATCCAATATACTGTCGCATTCGATATGACCGCCATGCTTTGTGACTATATATCTGGATATGTTTAAACCTAGACCAGAACCAGCGATATTTAATGTTCTCGCTTTTTCTCCGCGATAGAATTTATCGAAGATAAAAGGAAGGTCAGCTGCGCCGATCCCTTTGCCGGTATCCTTAATCGAAATTACCAATTCCTCCTTTTGGTAACTATGGTCGGTAAAGAAGTTTACCGATATTATACCTCCGGTAGATGTAAACTTTATGGAATTGAATATGATATTGCAGATGACTTGCCGTATTCTCTGGGGATCAATATTTATCAGAAAATCAGGTATTTCATCGATTTGAAAATCAATGCCGGCATGCGCCACATCCATTGAAAGATCGGCAAAGATATCGGTAAAATATTTCTTGGAATAAACTTCTTCCAGATGAATGGACAATTCATCCAGTTCTGTCTTGGAATGCTCCAAAATGTCATCGATTAATTTAGATAATATTTTTACTTTATTCATAACAATATAGGCATATTTCTTAATATCTTCTTTATCAGTTACAACCTCCTCTATGATTCCCTCAACATATGCTGAGATAGAAGCAAGTGGTGTTTTCAGATCGTGGGATATACAGGCTAAAAGCAGTTTTTCATTATCCTTAAGCTGCTTGGCATGATTACTACTGTAGAGAAGCTTCGCACGCATGGCCTCAAAATCATGACAGAGGATACCCGTCTCATCATCATAATCATAGGTCAGCGGAGTCTCCAAATCACCCAGTAAAATGTTATTGGTGGCCTTATGCAATGCAGAGAGCGGTTCAAAGATACTGTTTTTCATAAGCCGTATGAAGCCGATTACTAGGCATAATCCTAGAAAAAAGAGTAGTATAGCGGGTATTAACAATAAGTAGTATGCGAAGTCTTTTTTTAAATACTCCTTCGCCGGAAGGCTAATGACGGCGGTGCAGCTTAATCTGTTATGAATAAGAATGGGAGCGACGTATTGATAGATACCTTTTTCCACATTCTCCGCATTGATGCCGGACAAAGCTTTTAGAGGAAAATGTTCTCCGGTATGATAGATAGTATTACCTTGCGCCCAGACAACATTTCCATCTAAATCAATTAGGATATAAGCGATTGGATATGAGCGAATAGCTTTTAGGTTATTAAGACTAGTGGAATTGTTCGATGACAGAGAGCTCTCTAAATCAGTAATAAACCAATTAACATCAATTCTCGCTGAACGGAAATCAAAATACTGCTTTGCATCTTTAGTGATTAAAAAAACACATAGGCTGCAAAGCAGCAGCAAGCATAATAAGATTGCAGTAAGTATTCTGAAATTCCTTTTTCTCAGCTTTCCCATTTGTACCCCACTCCCCATACGGTTTTGATATAATCAAGACCCTCCCTGGCTAATTTCTCACGTATCCGGCCTATGTATACAGCTATAGTATTCTCATCAATAAATTCAGTAAAACCCCACACACTGTCCATTAGCTGCTCCTTTGAAAAAACGGTGTTGGGATGTTTGGAAAGATAATCAAGCAGTTTAAATTCTTTGGAAGTAAAGGAAATATCCTTTTCGCCTGCGGTTACCGTAAAGCTTTTTGAATCTATAATCAGTTTTCCGCTGCTGCGTTTGACATCCGGTGTGATAGAAGTGCTATTATGTTCTCCGGTAAAGGAGGTAAATCTTCGAAGATGGGATTTGACCCTTGCCACAAGCTCAATTAAGGAAAAAGGCTTTGTAAGGTAATCATCTGCGCCGACACCTAAGGAGACAATTTTATCGTAATCAGAGCTTTTTGCTGAAATAATAATGATAGGGGCATGTGAACGGAGTCTGATATTTCTGCAGACTTCAATACCATCGACTTGGGGCAGCATGATATCAAGGATGATTAAGGAGGGGAGGTAAGTATCGGCATACTCTATTCCAGCCTTACCTCCAAAGGCCTGACGTACTTCAAAGCCTTCCTTCACCAGATAATCTTTCATTACTCCGGAAAGATCAATATCGTCTTCAACAATCAGAATTTTTTCGTTTGCCATAGTTACGTGATTACCTCCTTCATGCCTCCTGTACTTGCTTGTATTATACTATTACCAGCCTCGTTCTTTCAAGAAATTATATATCAAGGCGTCCCTGCTTTCCTTATCGTTATCGGAATATGCGCCCAGATGCAGATCACCGTCAATTCGGCCATCCGATAAATACATTAGCCTGGAGGCGCGTCTGGCCGCCTTAAGGTCGTGAGTTACCATGATAATCGTTTGTCCCTTCTGGTTAACCTCAGTCAGGGTATCAAGTACCTGCTTTCCGGCGGAGGAGTTCAAGGCTCCGGTCGGTTCGTCGCCAAACAGAAGCTTTGCCCCTGTTATCAGCCCCCTTGCAACGGCGATGCGCTGCTGCTGACCTCCGGATATTTCACTGGGATATTTATCCCTTATATCAAGCAGGTCAAATTGCTTTAGAAGCTCCTCGGTTCTCCGGTTGATTTCCTGCTTGGATCCCATGCCACTACCATAACCACTGTAGGCAATGTTTTCAAAGGCCGTAAGATCAGGGAGGAGGTTAATACTCTGAAAGATAAAGGAAACCTCCTTCTTTCGGATATCGGTAACTTCTTTTTCTGATAAACTGGTAATTTCCTTATCCAGTAGCTGAACACTGCCACTGGTGGGTTGATCCATGGTACTGATGGAATAGAGAAGAGTAGATTTACCACTTCCGCTTCTTCCCATAATTACTGTAAAATCTCCTTCATATAGCTCAAGATCAATATTTTTTAATACATTTAGGCCTTGTTTTCCAAGAATATAACTTTTACATAATTTATTTGTTCTTATAATTGCTTTTTTCATTTCATTAACCTCCATGCTGTCCTGAGGCAGCCAAAATATTTTAAGTGAAATAGTACCTTTATTATTCTCATTCCTCCATTAAATCCCTTGGCTTGATCTTGCGAAGCGGTAGGCAGAATGCCATGGTAATCAGGAAGATAGCTATGACAGTAACACCGATTAAAATGACGGTTAACGGTATAGAAAATACAAAGCTGTCAATACTAGAGGCTAATTGATAGCATTTTCTCATGATAGCGGAGCAGACAGCCAAGGCAAAAAGAATACTCAAAAGTGTCAACAGCATTGTTTTGGCAATACATTTCATGCAGATATAGCGGGTGGAAAATCCAAGAGATTTTAAAATCCCAAACTGCCTGCGGTTATTCAAGTTTTCCAGTGCCAGAAGGTTGATAATATTAATTAAGCTGAATAAGATAAACACAATTATTAAAATAGTGAAGACCGGTACTAATATATCAACCACTGAGGTTGCGGCTGTTTTTATTTCTTCATTAATTACGTCAACCGAGACATTCTCAAAGTGTGAGGTCACATCCTGTTTGAAAGCAACATAATCATCTTTATTCTTTAAGTTGACAAACAGAAAATCATATTTCGTATCCGGTTTGTTCAACAGCTTATACAAATCAGAATGATAAGCAATGCAGAAGCCGTTGTTTACCATGGTTGTAAAGGAGCCGGTTATTAGAAAGGTATTTTTAATATTGTTAATTGAAAGTTCGATATAATCGCCGACCTTAAGCGAACTGTTATTCAGTAGCTTTTCAGAAAACGCAATTTCATTCTGATTAGCCGGTCCGTGGCCTTCATCAAAGTTTATTTTCGTCTTATCATAGGACCAGTCATCATAGATAACAGCATTCACATCAGTCATATCAAGTGTATACTTTTCTTTATCAAAGCCGTAATTGAACATCACTAAGTATTTACCTTTTATCATATCTTTTACATAGTGGCTATTCTTAATATACTCCTGTACCTTTTCATCCGTATTTCCGGCTACGGTCGCATCTGTTTTGGGAGTTAAAAACCATTTATTACCCTGCTCCGGTATTTTGGTTATGGAGTATCCGAAATTAACGAAGGAAATGCTCATAATAAAGGAAACAGCCAGCATAATCATCAGAAGGATACTTGATCCCCTGTGCTTAGCTATATCATTTACTGCCGTTGATAGCGGGCTGTACGCATTTTCAATCAGCGAACGCCTTAACTTTTTCTTAGAGGAGGTAATTCCCATACGTATTGCTGCTACCGGGGTGATTTTATTGATGGCTTTAAAGCTGCTAAGCAGATTTAAGGTTAATATCAGCATAAGCAGAAGGATACTAATAGTTATAATCGGGAATATCGCATTACTGAATTGAAAACGGTCTATGTAATCAAGGTTTAGAAGACTGACATAATAGGCTATCGGAATTCCTGCTATAGAGCCGATGGTAATAGAAATTAAGCCGATGAATAAATATGCTTTCAGGTAATAGCCCTTTATCGTTCGGTTGGAATCTCCGAGAGCCTTATGAATTCCGATGGAACGGTATTCCTTCATTAGGTTATTATTAATGATGAATTTTATAATGACAATAGATACTACAAATATCATTACCGCAGCAACCATCCCGATTCCGCCGGTCATCGAGATGCCGAACATACTGTTTAGCAGTGTTGAACGGTTGTAAATAAACAGTAAATTCTGGTTATCTACGTTGCTTTTAACAAAATCATAAGTATAATTCTCGTCAACTATGGATTTCAGGCTGATAATGCCTGCATAATTCTTATCCTCGGATAACTGGTTGTAGGTTGTATCATTTAAAAAGATAGGGGTAAAGGACATGGTTGAACTGGGGGATATCGCACATTTCATAATTGCACTAATGGTTAGAGCCTTACCGTTAACCGTCATTACATCACCGATTTTTACTTTATTTTTATGGGCGTATACTTTAGTGACCCAAACCTCATTATCCTTAGGACAAGCAGCTTCTTCACCCATATAAATAGAAGCAGCAAAAGGGAGATTTTTATAATTATCCAACTTACTGAATATCCGTAAAAATCCCGCAGATGCTTCTCCATTTAATTTATAGGCATCATGGATCATTACACTGTCAAGACACTTGGCTTCGGCGATGTCAGGATCGGCAGCTGCTTTTTGCATAATTAGCTCTGCACTATCTTTGGACTCTATGCAGGTAAAGGTATCATAGTTCTTTTCCCTGCTAAAATAATGCTTTATAAAAACAGATGCATCCGTTGAGAATAACAAGCATCCTGAAAATATAGCTGCTGCAAAAAACAGGATGACGCTGATCAGGAAGAATTGCAGCTTCTTCCGTTTGATTTTTCTAATCCACATATATTCTATACCTCTTTTCATGAGAGCGTTCTCTCGTTAATGATAGGCCTAGTATATAATGTAAATCTTACTATAAATTGACTCAAATATAAATAAATTCTTACAAAATGTAATTACATTAATAAATAATGTAAGCAATGCTTTAAGCAGGTAAAACCAAAGAAAAGAGGCCTCCTTGAATAAGTGAACACATTAAACTTTTAGATGAAAATCATAAGATAAAATAATCCCCTTTTATTAGACTTATTTGTCTAATAAAAGGGGTTCACTTCAGTCGTGGCAGCAGGGGATTATTTGGGAAAAGGTTGCCTTATAAGCAAACAGGATGCTTAAGCCTGAGCATGTGTTAGCTCATTGGTCGGAGCATAACAGTTATGATTCTCACAGATATAATAAGTTGTCTTATTATTGATAATCCGGTAATCCTCAGCGTAATCTGCAACCTCAAGTACCTTCTCAAAATTCTTTTCCGATTTCAAGAGTACTACGGTATTTGGTTCAAAATGCTCCGACAGGTAGTCGGAAAGTTCCTTGTAATCCTCATTTTCACTGACTACACAAACGATCTCCTTGGAAGGATATAATGCCTGACAGAAAGCAACGAGAGCGAAGCTGTGACCGGCGGGGTAATCCTTGACCTGACCAGCCAGAAAGCGAAGCTGCTTATTGGCATATTCCATATAATGCGGGCTGGCAGTTATATTAGCCAGACGTTGAAGAACATATCCGGCCACGGAATTACCGGATGGAATTGCACCGTCATATACTTCCTTCGGACGATAAATCAGCTGCTCGGCATCATTAGCATTCAGGTAGAAACCGCCGTATTTCTTGTCCCAGAACAGCTCAATCATCCGATCTGCCATATTACAGGCTTGATGGATATAATCAATATCAAAGGTAGCATCATATAAGGAGAGTAAAGCCATACCATAGAAAGCATAATCGTCTATTAGACCAAAATGAGCCGGTTTACCATCCCGGTAGCTGACATAAAGAAGTCCGTTGGGATCCATTAACCTGGTATTGACAAATTCCACTGCACTTTTCGCTACAGTGATATAATCTTCATTTTTGAGGATTTTGGCAGCAGTAGCATAGGCATTTATCATAAGAGCATTCCAAGAAGTAAGAGCCTTGTCATCCTTATGAAGCCTTGCCCGGTCTAATCGATAGGAATAAACATGATTACAGGTACGCAGTACTTTCTCGTTATTATATTTTAAATCATTCTGTTTGATTAGGTTCGGGATTGATTTTCCTTCTTCAAAGTTACCTTCCTTGGTGATATCAAAATATTCACAGAAGAAGGAAGCATCATCAGGTTCCAGAATTTGATTGATTTCTTCTGGATTGAAGGTGTAATATTTCCCTTCCTCTCCTTCACTGTCTGCATCCTGCGCACAATAGAAACCGCCCTCGGGATCGGTCATTTCCCTTCGAATATATTCAAAAATCTGTTCCGCAACAGTCTTATACAATGGATCCTTAGTAAACTGATAGGTTTCTGCATAAATTGTTGCAAGCAGTGCATTATCGTATAGCATTTTCTCAAAATGGGGAACCAACCATTTTGCATCGGTAGAATATCTGGAGAAGCCATAACCGATATGATCATAGATACCGCCCCGATACATATGTTTTAAGGTGTTTTCCACCATAAATAATGACTTTTCATCTGCCTCAAGCTGGGCATGTCGCAGTAAGAACATCAGATTATGAGGTGTTGGGAATTTCGGTTCGTTACCAAAACCGCCGTAGTCATGATCAAAGTTCTGACTAAATTGTGTAACGGCAAGGTTAATCAAATCCTTTGAAATATCAGCACTGTCTGAGGAGGCCTCAAATTCCATTTTCATAATATCTGCAAGCTTGTCTCCAGTGCTTATCATACCCTCTGGGTTATCCTGCCAGTCCGTTCTGACCTGGGTCAGAAGATCAATTAAACCAAGTACTGCGGGCCTCGAATTCTTCGGCAGATATGTTCCTGCATAAAAAGGCTTCTGGTCTGGCGTCATGAGAATGGTCAATGGCCATCCACCATGTCCGGTAGTAACCTGGCAGATGGTCATGTATACAGTATCTATATCGGGACGTTCTTCTTTATCAACCTTGATACAGACGAAAGCATCATTTAAAACCTCCGCAACCTCTTGATCTTCAAAGCATTCATGCGCCATCACATGGCACCAATGGCAGGTGGAATAGCCGATGCTAAGGAAGATTGGTTTGTTTTCTTTTTTTGCTTTTTCAAAAGCTTCATCACCCCAGGGATACCAATTAACAGGATTATAAGCATGCTGTATGAGGTAAGGGGATTTTTCTTCGGCTAATTTATTGGGAATTCGTGTGGTTTGGGTACCTTTATTTGTGACATGTTCAGTTTTCATAGATACACTCCTTGTTGGCATATTTTTAAACAAGAAAAACTTATTCAATTATTATGCCAATATGGAGTGGAAATTATAAGATTAGATAATAGATTACATTTAATTCTTATTATAACTTTTTAAAATGTAGGTGATATCGATAATTTTATTGGTATTATCGAGATATTTATTAGATAGAAAACATAAATAAATTAATTTTATACTTTTTATGTAAAGCTTATGAAAAATGCATTCTCTCGTTTATATTGATGAATTTTGGAATAATATGACATATAGCTGTCGTATTTAATGATGTATATTATAAATATAATTCAAGGAGGATAGAGATGGTATTAAGAAATAAAAAATATATTAACGGAAAAATATATAATTTTGCTGGTACAGGCATCGCCGGGTATCATGGTGATGGAGGAAAGGCAGATACAGCCGAGCTCAACGGACCAGCTGGTTTAGCAATCGATGAAGATAACAATATTTATATTGCTGAGATACATAATAATATTATCCGTAGAATTGATTCGAAAACAAAAATAATTACAACGATAGCAGGATGTAGTTTAAGAGGATATGATGGTGATGGGAAGTTGGCGCTTCATGCCAAACTTAACGGACCGGAAGGCGTATTTGTAGATAAGCACGGAAACATATATATTGCTGACACCTATAATCAAAGAATAAGAAAGGTTGATGCTCAGACAGGTATTATAAGTACTATTGCCGGAAACGGTGAGGCTGGGTATAATGGTGATGGCATGAAAGCATATGAAGCAATGATTAACTGCCCTGCAGGTGTTGTTGTTGATTCAAGGGGAAATGTATATTTTAATGACTATAAAAATGATAGAGTAAGAATGATTGATTTGGAGGGCTTTGTTTCAACGTTTGCTGGAACGGGCAGGAGCGGTTACAGCGGTGACGGTGAAACAGCTGATAGGGCACAAATTAGCGATGTCTATGGATTAGGTATCGATAAAAGTGATAATATTTATATTATGGATAGCTTAAATTTTGCAGTAAGGATGGTAGATGCAAAATCTAAAATAATAAAAACTATTGTTGGTAAAGGAATACCTGGTCCTATTACTGAGTTTGAAAGTGTCTCAAGCAGCTATATTGGGAGGATTACTCACGAAAAGGGAACAATAGGAATGGAAGCACCGCATGCAGTGGAAATTGCTTCAGATGGCAATATATTTATTGCGGATACGGGATATAATCGTATCCGTATGGTCGATAAGAATCAGGATTTACTTTATACGGTCGCTGGTAATGGAAAAAAGGGTTGTACTGGGGATGGTATAAATTCGCTTGATGCCAGCTTGTGTATACATGGACTAAGAAAGGATTCGGAAAATAATCTATATTTTGTTGATTTTGAAAATCATGTTGTAAGAGTAGTAAGATTTTAAATATTGCTAACAAATAAAGTCGCTAGATTTTCTAAATAATTTAGCGACTTTATTTATATCTTTAGAATTACGATTTGAATATACAACTCCAAAGTAGCCGCTTCGATGATGTATGTAAATAACTTAACAGGTACCAGCCATACCATTTATAAATGACAGCTATGGGTTCGAGCTCATAGTATTTTGGTTTACATATAATAGTAAATAAGATATGCTTAACTTAACTCAAAAAGAATTATGTAATTAAGGATAATTTATATCTTCAAAAAAGGAGAAATAAGATGAAAACATATCAATATAGAAAAATAGATGCATTTACAATCGGAAAGTCGCTAGGTAATCCTGCAGCATGCATTTATCTTGAAGAAAGACAAGCTTTATCAGCTGAAGAAATGCTAAATATTGCTAAGCAGCATAAGGGATTTGTATCCGAGGTGGTTTACTGTTCTCCTAGATCTCAATCTTCGTTCCATTTAGAATATTATTCATCTGAGTGTGAAGTAGATTTCTGCGGACATGGAACAATTGCGTGCATGTATAATTTGATTAAAGAAAATCCTAATTTATTTAATGAAAAAGAAATTGAAATTTACACAAATAAAAAAGGTTCGCTAATTGTTTATAATGAGATACAATCGCAAGATTCTGTATATATCACTGCGCCAAAGCCTAAATATATTGGATCAAACATATGTGTAAAAAGTATTGCAGAAAATTTACAGATTAATACCAACCAAATATCAAATGCCAATCCAATTGATATCATTGATGCAGGGCTTAGAACTTTAATTATTCCAATTACGACACTTAATGATGAAATAACTATGTTCCCAAATGAAACAATCTTAAAGGCATTCTGTCTAAGAAATGATATAGATATTATCTTAATATATACATTTGAGGTTGAAAATAAACTAAACAAAGCACATACAAGGGTTTTTGCTCCCAAATTTGGTTATTTGGAAGACCCGGCTACAGGCTCGGGTAATAGTGCATTTGGCTATTATATGCGAAAGAACGACCTTTGGAATGGGGATGCAATTACCATTGAGCAAGGTGGTAAAGATAGGATTTTCAATGCTGTAAGCTTAGTATGCAAAGATAATCTTGTTCTTTTTGGTGGCAAGGCAACGACTCGTATAGACGGAGTTTATATCGACTAATTGAATATCCATCAGTGCCAGGATTTTATATTGTAACTTTTTAGATCCCGTACATTAAATGCGGAACCTAAAAAGTTACAATGAAAGGTCATAGAAATAGACAGAATAAGTATCTGTTTAATAAGGTGAGAAAAATCAACATAGCAAGGTGAGAATCCTAAAAAGGATACTACCAGATAGTGGTCTTTTTATTTACTATCTGGTAGCTGTTTTTCAAATTCTATAAGCAAGTATATTAAATTTCCAACTTTAACTTATATTTCCAACTATTTTCAGATGAGTTATTTTATTATTTTCAAGCTTAAAATAATCACTTCCTGTTAATGTAAAATATTTTCCAGTTTTTCTTCTGCAAACTACCCCCCAATTAACTTGTGTTAATTGATTGGGTGAGTGAATTACATTCCAGAGATGTCTGGTGGCATCATTTCTACTAAAAAACTCCTTAAAAAATGGTACAAATTCCTTTTCACCTCTTATTATGTCACCACCATTAGATTCAATTATTGCATCTTTTGAAAATAGTCCACATAATTCAGTGAGTTTTTCTTCGTCTTTTCCTGCGAAATCAGATAAATAAAAGTAATGATCAACAATGTCCATAAATATTCTCCTTTCAATAGTTCAACTAATATTGAATTATTGTATTATAATGCTTTTGCTGTTATAATGTCAATAGTAATTAGAAAGGAGTTCCTAATGAAATCATTATTTCACCCTTCACTTGATAATATTACTTTAGAACAAATTTTATATGCTTTAAGTGACCCAATACGATTAACCATTTTTTCACGTTTATTTAAATTAGAAGAAGAGAAAAGTTGTAGTTATTTTGATGATTTAGCTAAAAAAAACAACTTATCTCACCATTTTAGAATATTGCGTGAAAGTGGCATTATTAAAGTTAGAATTGATGGACGCCATCGCTATATTTCTCTTAGAGCAGATGAAATTCATCTCAGATTCCCTGATTTATTTCAAACTATTTATAGTAGCTATACTAATT
>JAEWMT010000063.1 GCA_023393095.1 Bacillota bacterium | reverse complement strand
CTGTAAAAGAGGCCGCCTTTACAGTAATTAAGAAGAATACCGTTCCAGCGGTATTAATAGAGCTTGGTTTTATGACAAATACAACGGATTATTCGATTATAACAAACGAAACGAAACAGAATATTGCTGCAGAAACCATTTACAATACATTGCTTAAAATTTTTGAGACATATCCTACCGGAAGATAAGTTATAATTTAGATAAGGTTGTTACATAATAATCTCTTAAGAGAGAATATTTGTAACAACCCTTTTTTGATAGTCCAGATGATTATAAATTAAAGGAGTCTTTATCATGACAGAATTATTAATTTTAATAGCTATCGGAGTAATAGCGGGGGGATTAAGCGGATTATTTGGTATTGGCGGAGGGGTGATTATTGTACCTGCTCTGATTTTTATTGGTGGCTTTACGCAATTAAGGGCACAGGGTACATCACTTGCCATTATGCTACCACCAGTTGGAATTCTAGCATTTATGGAATATTATAAAAAGGGAAATGTTGATATTAAAGCGGGTATTATTATCTGTCTGACTTTCTTAATTGGAGCATACCTCGGCGGAAAGGTTGCACCGTATGTCCCCGCAAATATGCTAAGGAAAGGCTTTGCGATATTTATGCTACTTGTATCCGTAAAAATGTTATTTAGTAAATAGTTGAAAATATGATATGACTAGGTTGGGTATCATAAGTCATCTTTAAGGTAAATTAATGAATATGTGGGCATATATATGCACTCATATTCATCTCTTAAAAATCTGACTTATGACACTCAAACAGCTATACAATTGTTACCGGTGTTCCGATTGGTACTAGATTACTTAATTCTATTACGTCATTATTATACATTCGAATACAGCCATGAGATATGCTTTTACCGATGGAGCCCGGATTATTGGTTCCGTGTATTCCATAACCTCCTTTGGGAATATTAAGACCGAGCCATCGAACGCCGAAAGCACCACCCGGATGCAGTTCTTTGTTTATGATTTTATAGGAGCCTTTTGGTGTGGGAGTTGATGCTTTCCCAACCGCCACAGGATATTGTTTTACTGGTTTCCCGTTCTGATATAAGGTTAAAGTATGATTTGAAGTATTAACTATGATAGAATATGGATTCGGCATGTGATTCTCCCGCATATATTCATTTCTATAATTTTATGAAGCACAATTCTATATGTGAAGCATTTCTTTAGCATCAACCTCACGATGGACATCCTACTGCAATATAAGTATTGGAGACTGGAATTGTAAGCTATTTAAGAATTTTAACATACCACTGGTAAGATTTAATGTACTTTTTGCTCGACCTTTTATCATGAATATAATAGGATAAACTTATAAAAGCAATTAACAGAAGTATAATAATGATGCCTTGTAGTGTTGTCATATGAATCACCTCTTTGTATCATTAATATATCTTTATTACAAGATAATGATAACATTCCATTAATATGTCAACGAGGCAATCTATGTCACATAAAGGTAATGAATAAAACTTTTATTCAAATTTACTCCAAACATAGTAAATTAAACATTTCCGGTAAAGGTTAAAAACAATAATGTCGCATTAGCCATAATTATTACTGCAGAGATAAAATACCCAATAATATTCGTAATAGGCTTATTTTTTAAAGAGCCCATAAGATCTTTCCTATTTGTAATAATTAACATTGGTATTATGGCAGCTGGTAGGATAAAGCTAAGAATGACCTGACTGAAGATAAGTGCCTGTATGGGATTAACTCCAATGAGAATTATTAGCATACCTGGAAACATGGTAATTATTCTTGTAACATTATCCTTAATATTCAGACCGACAAAGCCCTGCATGATTGTCTGACCGGCCATGGTTCCAACAGCAGAAGAGGAGAGTCCTGAGGATATCAGGGCAATGCCAAAAGCAGCGCTAGATGCAGCACCTAATAGAGGGTATAGGGACTTCTGAGCCTGCTCAATGGAATCAACGACAAGACCATTTCGAAAGAATACGGCGGCAGATACAATAACCATTGCAGCATTAATAATAAATGCGATATTCATTGCAATGAAAATATCAAGTTTTTCCATTTTAAAATACTTCTTTTTGTCAATTTCCGAAAGATTCTTACATCTATGCTGTACCAGATGAGAATGTAGATAAATTACATGAGGCATAACGGTGGCTCCCAGCATTCCGACCGCAATCAGCACAGCATCCCCACCCGGTATGGAAGGCAGAAGCACATGAATTCCTACCAGCGACCAATCCGGCTTAGCAAGAAACAGCTCAAGTGCATAGGAGATACTAATTACAGCAACTAACAGAGAGATAATAATTTCAATAACTCTCTGACCATATTTACCAAGGTAAACAATTAGAAACGTCAAAACAGCAGTAATGAAACCTGCATATACCATAGGTATATGAAATAGGAGATAGAAGCCAAGCGTACTGCCAAGAAATTCAGCAAGATCGGTTGCCATTGCGGCAAGTTCAGCGACGGTTAAAAAGCACCAATTTACTTTTTTAGAAAATACCTTTCCGCACATTTGTGGAAGAGAATTTCCTGTTGCAATACCAAGCTTTGCTGACATTGACTGTAAGAATATTGCCATTAGGTTACTCCAAAGAATAACCCATAAAAGACTATAATTAAATTTTGAACCACCACTTATATTTGTTGCAAAATTACCAGGATCAATATATGCAACACTGACGATAAAGGCCGGACCAAGACATTTCATTAGTGATTTTATCCGGGAAAACGGCTTGACATTTCCCACTTGCCTTGTATCTATAATTAACTGTTCGGGTTGAGTATAAATCGATTGAACATAATTATTTTCCATTTTATTAGGCACCTCTTTTTTTAATATTACGTATTATTTATTAATATGTATCTCTAGACACTTATGTTTAATGTACTTTGTGGTCTAAGTAACCTATAGTTAGGAGTACTAAATAAAATATTTTATTGATCAGGTATCTATATTTATTAAAAATTATATTTGTCATACGGATCTTATCTTATTAATTAGCCCTGCCTAATTAGAGCATCTAACTCACAATATGTAGGAAAGTTTAGTTATGTTACATAAATAAGTAATGTTTTAATTACAAATCCCTAGAAAAATGGAGCGATGTTACTGTAAAGCTACTTAAATATTGAAATGCTATCACGTTTTGTAAACATTTATTCCGGCATAAATGCTACTATTTTGTGTAAAAGTTACCGCTATTACAGGGATGATTAATAAAGAAAAAAATAGAGAAAAAATGCCTGTGCAAAGCTAGATTAATTGCTTTACACAGGCATTTTCACTAAGTGAAAAGAAGATTGTTTAACCGATATTATATTGCGAGAATTGCTCATACCTCTGTTTTATATCGGAATTTTGATTCAAAAATTTGTTAAAAATATTGAGTTTCTGTAAGGTGGCTGTAGAAATATTATGCTCTATCAGCTCGGTTTCCGTTAATGTATTTCCACATACCCCTAAATTATATAAAAACAATTCTATAATTTCATGCCGTTGTAGAAGGTATTTACCGATATCCTTACCACTTTCTGTCAAGAAAATGACTCCATGTTTTTTATAATCAAGTAATCCCAGACGGTATAATTTCTGAACCATACTTGTTGCGGAAGGAGCCGAAACATTAAGGAGATCTGATAGGATATTAATCCTTAAGTTATCCTGGGTTAAAAAATACCGGTATATCATCTCTAAATAATCCTCCATTGCGGAGGTTAATAGTTTTTTATTTTGCTCCATCAGCTGGTAGCCTCGGACTGTATGAAATTTTGAAATCTCATCCACTGTATCACAACCTTTAAGAAGTGAACACTATTATTATAATATATATATTCACATATCTATGCTTTTATAATCGAACGAAATTCCAACCTCAAAACCTAAGGCTAACTTTTCTTTGTATCATATGATTGTTCCATAGTTTGAGCCTTAATCAAGTTATTCCAGAAACTCTTAAGTTTCTTGTCCTTCTTTTTCGCAGCATCAGCTTTTTTATTCGTTTCTTTGATCAGAGCCTGTACATCACTATCCTTCTTACGAGCGTTATAATATTGAGCGGTTACTTCATCAAATTCACCAGAAAGTATCTTGAGATTACCATTACTATCCGTAATTAAGTAAAATTGATATACAGCCGGTGCAGGTGTTTTGATATTAATGAATTTTACTTCATTATATACATAAACTACATATTCACCTTGCCGGAAACTCTTTTTAACATAACATTTCATATGATTTATTTTTTCAAAATACTGAAATTTTTCTTTCAATTCTTCTTTTGTACCAACATCGGAAGGATTACTGAGTAAATTTTTCAACTCTGGAATGTCAAAGCTTAGTTTTGCCTTATAATAAGCCTCCATTAATTTTGTTATCTCAGGATAACCTTCCGTTTCAAGGTTATAAACCGGAAGAGAAGTAGGAGTAAGGCTTGGTGTTATAATTAAATTAGGATCAGTGGCTGGTGATGGGTTTGCTGTAACAGTTACCTTGTTACTGCTTTTTGTATATTTCATACTTTCCTTTGAATGATGATTAGGTATGATTAATATAGTTATTCCACCGATTAGCATGGTGCAGATAGTAATTAAAATCAATGCTTTTTTATATCTGAGTTTCATAAAAGCCTCCGTTTGCCGTCTAAGAATCTCAAAGAAATGAGAGAGTTAATATTATCAAATAGACTACAGATTAAAAATCAAGTAACCTATAGTCTAAAAATTACAATATAATTGATTTATTTTGGTAAAATTATTAACATCTACTATTTTACCAAAATTATAACAGACAGGCAACTTATTTATGACGACTTCATAAAACATAAGATAGGATTAAGAAGAAGGTAATTCACAAATTATCTTTCATAGATATAAGAGACTCTGCTTAATCCTTATCAGGCATTGTTTGGAAGGCATAAGTGTAAGTGAATTATTAAGAATCCCTTATATCATACATATCTCTAAAATGTAAATGCCTCTTTATTAAAATTTCTACTTTTATGCCTTGTTCAGATGTTAATTACTTTTTTAACCTGATAAATAGTTTCACTAGTTCATACCATAGTACGGATCCGGCTGCAATTCCAAGTACAGCAAGAAATTGTATTGCAGATAGCGGTGAGAGTTTAAGCAAAAGGGAAACGGGAGTATACATGAATATAAATAATCCTGTTAAAGTTCCAAGAATAACTGCATAAAATATCCGATCCTTACTGAGTTTCTTAATGGAATGAAGGAGGGAACCATGGTCTGAACTATTAACAATTACTAAAAAGATATTGGCAAGCATTACAATGGAAAGTCCCATAGTTCTGGCCAGAGCAGCATTCCCTTCATCCTGTTGCAGTAAATAGAAATAGGTTGAAAATGAAGCTGCAAATATTACGATTCCCTGTAATATGCTTTTAATCAGAACACCCTTTGTTAATATTTTTTCTTTGGGATTGCGTGGTTTTCGTTTCATAATATCAGCTTCTGCAGGCTGTCTTTCCAGTACGATAGAGCAAGTGGGGTCAATAATCAGTTCCAGTAATACAACATGTACCGGAAGCAACAGAAGGCATTTTGGATTTATATTTAAAAAAGGAGCCAGCAGTGCAGTAAAAGCAATTGGAATATGAATGGTAAAGATATAGCCGACCGCTTTTCTGATATTATCATAAATTCTTCTGCCATCATGGATTGTTTCGACAATGGTTGTAAAATTATCATCCATCAGAATTAAATCCGCAGCTTCTCTTGATACTTCAGAGCCTCGTTTCCCCATGGCAATACCGATATCCGAATGCTTCAGTGCCGGAGCATCATTTACTCCGTCCCCGGTCATGGCTACAATTTCACCATTTGCCTGAAAAGCTTTCACTATACGCATCTTATGTTCAGGAACAACGCGGGAGAAAATACTAACACACCGCACTTTTTCACATAACTCAATGTCATTCATATGATCAAGCTCTTCACCGGTTATAATAATATCACTATTTGGCATACCTATTTGTTTTGCTATGGAGCTTGCAGTGATTCCATTGTCTCCGGTTATCATAACTACACGAACTCCTGCATTAATGCATTGTTTAATATCTGCTTTGACTGTATCTCTCGGTGGATCAGCAAGACCGATCAGGCCACAGAAGGTTAAATGACAGTCTGGTAGTGTATTTGGAATATCAGCTCTGGTCTCAGGTTTAGCCGAGGCGACACCTATTACACGTAGCCCCTTCTTAGACAATTCCATGATTTTATCTTCTATGTATAATCTATCTTCTTCGGAAAGCTCACAAATTTTTAGGATACGCTCTGGAGAGCCTTTTGCCGCAATGATGATCTCATCATCATGTTTCCATACATGACCCATCATCTTCAGTTCATTTGTAAAAGCATATTCGGTAATTAATTCACCACCAAACAAATGCTCCTTTGTAATACCATGCTTTTCACAATATTCAAGCATTGCCTTTTCCATTGGATCATAAGCATCTGTCTCACAGCCCAGACCCATAATTTCAACCAGTTTCTCAACCTCACCATCAAAGGACCAGGTATCCTGAACCGTCATCCGGTTCATGGTAATGGTACCTGTCTTATCGACGCAGAGTACCGATACAGCTCCTAAAGTTTCTACCGAAGGAAGCTTTCTAACTAAGGATTTCTTCTTGGCCAACCTCCAGGCACCCATGGACAAGAATACCGTAAGAATAACAGGAAATTCTTCAGGTATCATCGCCATTGCCAGTGTGATACCGGATAAAATACTTTCAATCATTCGATCCGTAAATTTATGATCCGGAATATTAAAATAGGTTAGAGAAGCAACCAGAAGAAATAGGATACCAGCAATAATTGCACAGGTTTTCACAAGAATTCCGGTCTGTTTCTGTAATGGTGACGGAGCTTCTTTTGCAGCGATAATGCCCGCACCAATTTTACCGTATTCGGTTGCTGAGCCGATTTTCTCAACCTTAATGATTGCACTTCCTTGGGTAACCAGCGTCCCAGAGTAGCAGTAATCCTTAAGCCAGTAACCAGAAACTGCTTCTTTTGAGCTTTCATTTACTATGGTTTTCCATACACCCTCTGCCTCACCGGTCAGTGTAGATTCATCTACACACAAATCGCTAGCTTTGATTACATAACCATCGGCAGGTATTTTAACCCCTTCCTTGATTAACATTAGATCCCCTGGAACCAGATCTACACTCGCAATATTTTGTTCTTTACTATCACGAATGACGGTGATATGAGGGGTGGAGAGATCCTTAAGAGCATTTAGGGTTTTATCTGTTTTCCATTCCTGAATTACATCGATACTGATGATGCCGATGACAAATATAAGCATAATAATGCCATCCCTCGGCTCACCGAGTATAAAGTAGATAATAGCAGCAATCAGTAATAGAAGGAACATTGGTTCACAAATGATATGAAACACCTTGTGCAGAAAGCTTTCTTTCTTGTCTGATGTTAATTCATTCTTACCGTACTGTTCCTGAAGTATGTGGGCCTGTTCCGATGTCAGGCCTTTTGTCCGTTGGTCTTTTTGTTCTGTCATAATAAGTTACCTCCCTATGCATAAATGCATTGTAATGATAGCTCTATGGCATTGCAAAATTCTAAGATCAAAGTTTTTAGGGCAAAAAAATACACCCATGAAACAATTCACTGTCCCACAGATGTAATGCTCATATCTGTTGCCGTTGCCGGCCCGGCCCCACGAACCATATGGTTCATCGCCTGCTCAGTTTGTACCGTAGATTTATATGCAGCGCAAAGAGATAAATGTATTTTATAATATGCGGTAAGAATTGTCAATGTGAATGTGGAATTTATTGGTAGAATTTGAGATGTTTCTTAGGTATGACTTTTTAGACAGAAAACAAAAAGGTGCTTTTTAGCACCTTTTCTGTTTGATGTCTATCAATGTCTTATCCAGAAAAAGCACCTACGCAATAGTCCTAAAATAACTCCATATAAGATATTAATCCATATACTTATTAAAATATAGGTTCTGATAAAGCTTAAGCCATTGAATTTATTGATAATACAATTCACCGTATCTATATGTTTAAAAAAGCATAACCCTATAATCATAGTAGTAAAAGTTAACAAATCAAGTATAAGAGCCATACAAATATTGCATTTAGACTTAAAACTTTCTGCAACACTATATGCTATAGCGCCAATTAAGCCAGGTACGAACAGAATTAAAAAGAAGATGAACAATTCCACACAATTTCCCTCCTTACAAAATATTTGTTATATTAATAAAATATGCCCAAACAAAGAGATTGTTACAAATAATTCGACAATATATGTGCATATTATCTGATAGAAATCAGGCTCCTCGGATTATGTATCATTTTTTCTTTTCATAATTACTAAAACATTTCATTTCATTGCTGGGAGATGAAGGTTAAAATTCGGACAACCTAATATACAGCCTAAGCATGAATTATCTGAGTGTGATATGAGTGAATTCCTTTTATAGTAATTGTATGAAAATGTTGATACATTCTTGACATGATTCCATAAAAAATTGACACCATATTTATTATGTAATAGCTATAATGGGTTCCATAAGAAAGAATTAATAATAAAGGAGTGAAAGACATGGGAGTAGTATTGGTTATCTCAGCATTCATTGCGCTGATTTTACTGATCTATCTATTTTATGTATTATTCAGAGGTGAAAATTTATGAGTTATATAATTATTCAGGATATTTTCTTTATTGCAGTTTTGGTTGCCTTATCAGTTCCGCTGGGTATTTATATCAATAAAGTTATGATGGGAGAGAAGGTATTTTTAACCGGCTTGTTACATCCGGTTGAAAGATTCACTTATAAGCTTATGGGAATTCATGAAGAGGAGGAAATGAGTCCAAGAAGATATTCTATTAATGTGCTTGCCTTTAGTTTTGTTGGTTTTATTATTGTTTTTCTTCTTCTGCAACTACAAAATATTTTACCCTTTAATCCGGAACACAAAGTAGGAACAAGCTGGCATCTGGCCTTTAACACTGCAGCAAGCTTTGTGTCAAATACAAACTGGCAGGCTTATTCAGGTGAAAACACGCTTTCCTACTTCTCTCAGAGTATTGGGTTAACCGTACAGAATTTCTTATCTGCGGCGATTGGAATCTCCGTTTTATTTGCACTGCTTCGTGGTTTTATTGGCAAGAAGAAAAACCTGATAGGAAGCTTCTGGAAGGATCTGACCAGAGTAATTTTATATGTTTTAATTCCATTATCCTTGATTCTTGCAGTTGTTCTTGTATCCCAGGGCGTCGTACAATCCTTGGATTCTTATCATACGGTAACTTCACTTGAGAACGAAGCTGCTCAGACAATTCCTCTGGGGCCTGCGGCAAGCCAGATTGCGATAAAACAGCTTGGTACTAATGGCGGTGGTTTTTTTGGAGCTAATTCAGCCTTTCCACTGGAAAATCCAACTGCCTTATCAAATTTTCTGCAAATGTTATCCATATTGTTGATACCTGCATCACTTTGTGTATCTTTTGGTAAAGCTGTGAAGGATTATAAACAAGGACGTTCCATATATTCTGTAATGCTTATTGTATTAATCGCAGTGATTATTATCGTTACCGCCTGTGAAAGATATAATGCTCCTTCTTTTACCGGTGTCAGTACTTCTGGTAATCTGGAGGGTAAAGAAATTATTCATGGAATTGGAACTTCGTCCCTCTGGGGAACGGTAACTACCGCAGCTTCCAATGGGTCAGTAAATTCCATGCATGACAGCTTTACACCAATTAGTGGATTATTCTTCATGTTTCTTATGCAAATTGGTGAAGTGATATTCGGTGGTGTTGGAAGCGGACTTTATGGAATGCTTGCTTTTGTACTACTAACAGTATTCATAGTAGGTTTGATGGTTGGACGAACGCCGGAATACCTTGGTAAAAAGGTAGAACCTTTTGATATGAAGATGGTTTGTCTGATTATACTGACACCGCCCTTACTGGTTCTTTTAGGAACAGCAGCTACTGTATTAAATCCAGAGGTAAGCTCATGGCTTACCAATTCCGGTGCCCACGGCTTTTCTGAAATCATATATGCATATTCCTCTATGGGTAATAATAACGGAAGTGCATTTGCAGGTCTGTTTGCAGACAATGTATTTATCAATGTTCTTGGCGGTATTATTATGCTGTTGGTACGTTATATACCAATAATTGCAACCTTATTCCTTGCTGGTAATATGTCAAAGAAGAAGTTAATCGCTGCAAGTGAAGGTACATTATCTACCAGCAATACCATGTTTATTGGTTTACTTTTATTAATCATCCTGATTATCGGTGCTTTAAGCTTTCTGCCTGCTCTTGCATTAGGACCGATCTCAGATTATTTTACCACTTTGAAATGAGGTGTCTGATATGAATCATAATAAATCCAATATTGTTAAGGATGCGATGAAACAATCCTTTGTGAAGCTTTCACCAAAGATTCAGGTTAAAAACCCGGTAATGCTGATTGTTTATATCGGAGCAGTATTAACTACGGTGCTATATCTAATTTCATTTGCAGGAATTAAGGATGAAAATGCCGGATTTACATTAGCAATTGCATTAATCCTGTGGTTTACCGTTCTGTTTGCTAACTTTGCCGAAGCGATTGCTGAAGGCAGGGGCCGTGCTCAGGCAAATAGTTTAAAAAGTGCAAGAAAAGATGTGAATGCAAAGAAGCTTAAATCAGCTAATAATAGAAATGATTATACCGAGGTATTATCAAATACTTTAAAAAGAGGTGATATTGTCTATGTGGCTGCAGGAGAGCAGATACCTATGGACGGTGAAGTAATTGAAGGAGCTGCCTCTGTGGATGAAAGTGCCATTACAGGAGAATCCGCACCGGTAATCAGGGAATCCGGCGGTGATCGAAGTGCTGTAACGGGTGGAACAACACTGGTTTCCGACTGGCTGATCATCCAGGTAACCGCAGAAGCCGGGGAAAGCTTCCTTGATAAGATGATTGCTATGGTAGAGGGAGCTGCCCGTAAGAAGACTCCGAATGAAATCGCACTTCAGATTTTACTTGTCACACTAACTATAATATTTCTTGTAGTTACGGCCACATTACTTCCTTTTTCCGACTTTTCAAGTAAACAGGCAGGTTCCGGCTCTGCAATTTCCTTAACCAATGTCATTGCCTTGCTGGTTTGCTTGGCACCAACGACCATTGGTGCACTGCTATCCTCCATCGGTATCGCAGGAATGAGTCGATTAAATCAGGCAAATGTTCTGGCTATGAGCGGTAGGGCAATCGAAGCAGCCGGTGATGTGGATGTTCTCTTACTTGATAAGACAGGTACCATCACACTGGGCAATCGACAGGCGAGTGAGTTTATTCCGCTGAAGGGTATCACAGAGCAGGAGCTTGCGGATGCCGCACAGCTATCCTCCATTGCCGATGAGACACCGGAGGGAAGAAGTATCGTTATTCTAGCTAAGGAACGTTTTGGCATTAGGGGAAGAGACTTATCTAATCTTGGAGCAACCTTCGTCGGCTTCACTGCAAAAACAAGAATGAGCGGAGTAGATTATCAAGGAAATGAAATTCGTAAAGGTGCCGCCGAAGCAATTAAAGCCTTCGTACTTGAAAAGGGCGGTAATTATCCGAAAGAATGTAATGATATTGTACAGCGGGTAGCAGGAGAAGGCGGAACTCCTTTAGTTGTAGCTAAAAATAAATCTGTATTGGGAATCATATACCTTAAGGATATTGTGAAAAATGGTGTAAAGGAACGATTTGAGGATTTAAGGAAAATGGGTATCCGTACCATCATGATTACCGGAGATAATCCCATGACAGCTGCAGCCATCGCAGCGGAAGCAGGAGTGGATGATTTTCTTGCGGAGGCAACTCCTGAGGCTAAGCTTGCGCTGATCAGGGATTACCAGTTAAAGGGCCATCTTGTGGCTATGACAGGCGATGGTACCAATGATGCTCCGGCACTAGCCCAGGCAGATGTTGCCGTTGCAATGAATACTGGTACTCAGGCAGCGAAGGAGGCCGGTAATATGGTGGACCTTGATTCCAGTCCGACAAAGCTGATTGATATCGTTCGAATCGGTAAACAGCTTTTAATGACCCGCGGTGCATTGACGACGTTTAGTGTGGCAAATGATGTTGCTAAATATTTTGCAATCATTCCGGTATTATTCTTTGGAATCTACCCGCAGCTTGCAGTTCTTAATTTTATGGGATTGACAAGTACAAAAAGTGCAATCCTCTCGGCAATTATTTATAATGCATTAATCATTATTGCACTAATACCGCTGGCTCTTAAGGGTGTAAAATATCATGAAATGTCGGCAGATAAACTGCTGCAAAGGAATATGCTGATTTATGGTTTGGGAGGGATTATTGCCCCCTTCATAGCAATTAAAGTGATTGATGTATTACTGACCATAAGCGGTCTCGCATAATCCATATTCACTCGTTTTTCACAAAGTGAATTGACAATAAATTCACTTTACAAATATTATGCTGGCGCCTAAATTTGCGGTATTCCGGCAGATTGGAGATTATTATGAATAGAAAATCTAGTATTTTCAGACCGGTTATTATTTGCTTTCTACTTTTTACTATTCTGTGCGGAATTATTTATCCCGCAGTTGTAACCGGTATCGCGCAGGCTGTATTCCCAAAGCAGGCAAACGGAAGCATTATTACAGTAACCCTGAAGGATGGAACAAAAAAAGAGTATGGTTCTGCCTTAATCGCACAGGAATTTACAAACGCCAAATATATGATTGGAAGACCTTGCGGTGTAACCAATCTTTCTCCAGTTAGCAAGGAAGAGAAAGCCTTGGTTGATAAACGTATCAGTTGGTTGCACAGCATTGATCCAAAGAATAAAGCAGACATTCCCTCTGATTTAGTTACGGCTTCCGGCAGCGGCGTAGACCCAAACATCTCACCAAATGCTGCAAAGTATCAGGTTGCACGTATCGCAAAGGAGCGTCATATCAGTGAGGCTACCGTAAACAATCTTATCAACAAATATACCATCGGCAGATTCTTAGGCTTCTGGGGAGAACCTGCGGTAAATGTCTTAAAGGTAAATCTTGCATTAGACGGATTGATATAAAGGAGATAAAAGTGAATTGAAAATCAATTCACTTTGCAAATATTGTGCTAAAGCCTAAATTTGCGGTGTTTTAGCAGAATGGAGATTTCTATGAATGAAAATGAAGATCTACGACCAAATCCGGATATTCTCTTAAAGAGATTCCATTCGGAGCCAGAGGGAACCAGTCAGGGACGGCTGAAAATATTCCTTGGATATGCTGCCGGTGTCGGAAAGACCTATGCGATGTTAGATGAAGCAAGAAACCAGCTTCGTAATGGCGTTGATGTGGTCATAGGATATGTAGAACCTCATACAAGACCTGAAACCATGCAGCTTTTGGAGGGGCTTCCCATGATTCCTCCGAAGGACTACCAGTATAAAAATATTGTTCTGAAGGAATTTGATCTAGATGCTGCTCTGAAACGCAAACCGGAACTGATTCTCGTTGATGAACTTGCCCATACGAATGCGGAAGGAGTCCGTAATAAGAAACGTTATCAGGACATTGAAGAACTATTAAATTCCGGAATCGATGTTTATACCACTGTAAATATTCAGCATATTGAAAGTCTGAATGATGTCATTTTTGATATCACAAAGATTTCGGTTAGAGAAACCATACCTGATTACATTTTTGATAATGCCAATAAGATTAAATTAATTGATATTGAGCCGGATGAATTACTTCACCGGCTTTTGGAGGGTAAGATCTATCGATCCGACCGGGCAGAGACTGCGATGAATCATTTCTTTACCAAGGAAAACCTTCGCTTTCTCAGAGAAATTGCCATGAGAAAGGCAGTTGAGCGAATCAGCTATGTCAATCAGAATGAGAATTCAATGGCAGATAAAAAGAGAAGCATGAAAATGATTGTCTGCGTCAGCTGCTCACCCTCCTCAGCAAAATGTATCCGCTGGGCAGCCAGAACGGCTGAAGCACAGCATGCTCCATGGATTGCCGTATATGTGGAGCAAATTGAAAATGAAAGCTTAAGTGAAACACAGAGAAAGAGTCTGCAGACAAACCTGGAGCTTGCCGAACGTCTCGGTGCACAAGTGGTAACCTTAAACGGTGATGATGTTGCCATTGTCGTTGCTGAATATGCCAAAATGGCAGGAATTACAAATATAACGATAGGAAAAGGACGTAATAAAAAGAACTTTTTTCATCTATTTGAACCGGATCTGGAAGATAAGCTGATCAGCCTGCTTCCAACCGTTGAAATTCATATCATTCCAGGAACTGTAACAAAGATATCTTATCGAAAGCCAAAGAAAACTCCAATTAAAAAAAATCTGTTCTTTTCCTGGATAGATTTTCTTAAGACCATTGGGGCGTTAATTACTGCAACAATATTATCCTTCGGACTAAAATACCTTCATATTGGTGATCAGAATATCATAATGGTTTATATCCTTTTCGTATTAATCATATCGAGAAGCACCACCGGATACATCCACGGAATTATAGCCTCCGTACTCAGTGTATTGACCTTTAACTTTTTCTTTACCGAACCATATCTTACATTTAATGCAATACAACCTGGATATCCGGTTACTTTTTTGATTATGCTGATTGTTGCTTTGGTTACCAGTGCATCCACTGTACGAATAAGGTCTGAAGCACGTTTTGCGGTGGAACGGGAACGCCGTACTGAAGTCTTATATGAAATCAATAAGAAACTTCTTGTAACAAGAGGATTAGATAACATAATTCAATTGACAAATGACTATATTTCTAAGCTATTTGAGCGTTCCGTAATTACCTACTCCAGTGCTCCCGGTAATGGTGCAGCAGGAACCTTACTGGAATATCCATCCGATAAGGATGCTTCCTTTCTACTGTCCGAGGACGAGCGAGCCGTAGCTCATTGGGTATTTATTAACCAAAAACGAGCAGGAGCGGGTACCGATACACTGATGGGAGCAGGTGCTTTCTATATGCCTGTAATCTCACAGGGCAATGTTGTCGGTGTAATCGGTCTTTCCTGTGCGAAGGGTATTCTTAACCAAAACCAGCGTGCTTTTCTTCGAAGAATTGCCTCCCAGGTTGCTATGGCTTTGGAGCGACAGTATCTATCCGATGAACAACGATACATTTTAGTCGAAGCCGAAAAAGAGAAGATGAGAAGTAATCTGTTACGTGCAATATCTCATGATCTTCGGACACCACTGACCTCGATTCTGGGTACCAGTACAACAATTATGGAAAATGAGGAAGCCTTTGATAAAACCACGAAAAACAAGCTATTGTCCAATATTATCGAAGATTCGCAATGGCTGATTCGAATGGTTGAAAATCTTTTATCCATTACCAGGATTAATGAAGGAAATGCGAATGTTACTAAAACATTGGAAGCTACGGAGGAAATTGTAGCAGAAGCAATTGAAAGAATGAAAAAAAGATTTACTAACCGGAAAATATCCGTCAAGGTTCCAGATGAATTACTTATGGTACCGATGGATGGTACCTTAATTGAACAAGTTTTGATTAACCTCATAGAAAATGCCGTCAAACATTCTTCAGAAGAATCTGAAATTAAAGTTGAGGTCAAGAAGAATAATGATTTTGCAGTATTTGAAGTAAGAGATTACGGAGAAGGCATTGATGAACAGGAGCTACCTTTTATATTTGACGGATATATCAGTAACGGGAAGCATAGCTCGGATACATCAAGGGGAATGGGAATTGGCTTATCCATCTGCATGTCAATCATTAAGGCTCATAATGGTAAAATGGAGGCACTTAATAAGGAGGATAAAGGAGCAGTCTTTCGATTTATGCTGCCACTTAAGGAGGAAGATAACGATGAGTAATAAACCGCTTATATTAATTGTAGATGATGAAGAAGGTATTTGCAATTTCCTATCTGCGCTATTAGTTACCCATGGTTTTCAAATCATCAAGGCAATGAACGGAAAGGAAGCGATCGAATTGGCTTCCTCCAGATGTCCCGATTTGATTTTACTAGATCTTGGTCTACCGCTAATGGACGGTATCGAAGTACTTAAAACGCTAAGACAATGGATTAATACCCCGATTATCGTAGTATCTGCACGTGGAAATGAGAGAGAGAAGGTAGAGGCTCTGGACTGCGGAGCAGATGATTATGTTACGAAGCCTTTTGGTCCGGCTGAGCTGTTAGCGAGAATCAGAACAGAGCTGCGCCATAGTCATATCAGCCATCAAGAAAAATCAATGATTGAAGATAAGATAACCATAGGCGATTTGGTAATTAATTACGAAAAACGACTCGTATTATTAGCGGGAAAGGAAATTCATTTTACACCGATTGAATATAAGATACTTGTAATCTTATCTCAGAATATCGGAAAGGTTTTAACTCACGAATATATTATAAAACAGGTATGGGGTCCGTATTCGGAAGAGACACATGTACTTAGGGTAAATATGGCTAATATTCGAAGAAAGCTTGAAGTAAATCCGGCAGAGCCCAAATACATTGTGACAGAGGTCGGTGTAGGCTATCGTATGAAGGATGATATTAAATAAATAATAATTTCAATACTGGACTCCATTGGAAATATCCTTAAGGTACAATATTTCTTTACAGCAATCTTAGAACAGCTAAACCAATTAACAGAATACCACTTAACCAGGATAATTCGAAGGGTGCTTTGTCACTAATCTTGTAACCGATAAACTCACCTGATTTTATTGCAATCATACTTAAAAGAAGAGAAGCAATAATTGCTGCTATCACATTTACATTACCAAGTGCGGCACCGACTCCGGCAGCAAGACTGTCAATTGATAATGCAATTGCAAGTGAAGCTGCTTCTCTCGGAGACAGGGTTTTGGATTGGTCATAATCGGCATCTTTTGGGTTGGCATAGATATTTAAAATAAAACATAGGTCGAAGAGATTAAATTTGATTACCTTTTTCATGCAGGCATTCTTATTAATAATGGCTTTAATAATATTATCAAGAAGTCTTGTAACACCTAGCAAAAACAATATAATAAATGATATCACTTTCAATATCTCTCCCGGAAGAAAAGGTTTGAGGAAGGTACCTATTAATAATGAAATACCCAGTACACCTGTACAGATTATTGAAATCACCATTACGGATACGAAGGGTATTTTAATTTTATTGCTTCCGTATGCCAAACTTGCAATCATAGCATCGGTTGATAATGCAGTAACAAAAAGTATTGATTCAAATATAGAAAATAATAAATGATTCATAATTAATGACCTTTATTTTACCATTAACACTATATTATGATATTGGTATGTTTAAGGTTACCGATTATAGAGGTACAATTTTATACCGGTATAAGACAAGGGCATAGGGAGACTATGCTCTTTTGCATTATCCATTACATCATTGTAATCATTATTTTTAATTATCTTATTTAATTAATATCTTAGAGCAATTCATGGTAGAATTTTCTATTCGTAGAATATATAATAATGTTATTATCCATCATTTCAAAATAAGAATCATAAATAGTTCATTAATCTGCTGAATCAAATAGTATTACAGCGCAGAGGAAAGACTTGCAGTTTATAAACGTTAGGAGATTATCATGTCAGAGAATTCACTCAGTATTTTTGATCAATTGACCGCGGATTGGTTTACAAAGTCCCTGGGTAAGCCGACTCCGGTACAGGATGAAGCGTGGCCTGCAATCGCAGCAGGTGAACATACTCTAGTGTCAGCTCCAACCGGCACCGGTAAGACACTGTCTGCTTTTCTATTCTTCATTGACAGATTAATGTTACAAGCTAGAGAAGGAACTCTTAAACAGGAACTGCAGTTAATCTATGTATCTCCTCTGAAATCACTCGCAGGCGATATTCGGGAGAATCTCAGAAGACCTATGGAAGGTATCGCCGAGGAAGAGAGAAAAGCAGGAATATATCCCATTAGAGAGAGTTCAATGAGCCCTACAAAGTCGGATGCAATTGAACTTACCATAGCGATTAGAACAGGGGACACACCCCAGAGCGAAAGACGCAGGATGATTAAAAAACCGCCCCATATTTTGATTACAACACCGGAATCCTTGTATTTAATGCTTACCAGTATGTCCGGGCAGAAAATAATAAAAACAGCGCGAGCTATCATTATTGATGAGTTGCATGCTCTAATTGATTCCAAACGAGGAGCCCATCTAATGCTTTCGATTGCAAGATTGGACAGACTTTGTACGCAGCCACTTCAACGTATCGGTTTGTCAGCCACGATTGAACCATTAAGTGAAGCAGCAGAATACCTTTCTCCGGATTCGGTTACAATTGTAGCGCCTAAGATGCAGAAAAAGATTCAACTAGCCGTGACAAGTCCAATGTCCGATACCAATATTATTATGAAGGATCCGATCTGGCAGGAGCTTGCGAAAACAGTGTATACCCGTTGTATCGGGACACATAGTGCTATAGCCTTTCTAGAAGCACGTGCTTATGCAGAGAAGCTTGCATATTTTATTAATGAACTGGGTGGAGAAGGGTTTGCAAGGACACACCATGGAAGTCTTTCCAAGGAGCAGCGTTTTGACGTAGAGAATGCTTTACGAAACGGCAGTCTGCGTTTATTATGTGCGACTTCGTCGATGGAGCTTGGAATTGATGTTGGTGATATTGACCAGGTATTTCAAATTGGGTGTCCACGAACAATTTCCAGCACTATGCAGAGGCTTGGACGAGCTGGTCATAATCCGAATGGAACCAGTATTATGCATATGTTTCCCCGCGAATCGGTAGAAGGCCTATACTGTGGCATGACCGCGGAGGTTGCTCGTAACGGCGGTGTAGAATATTCCCATCCCCCCAGATTATGTCTGGATATTCTAGCGCAACACCTGATATCAATGGCAACAGGTGATGGATACAGCCTAGGTGAAGTAATGGAAATTTTACCGCGCGCCTATCCCTTTCGTGAGGTGACTCTTCAGGATGTCAGGGATGTATTAGCCATGCTTGCAGGTGATTATGAGCATGAACGTGATATTCCTGTCCGGCCGCGTATACTCTATGACCGGATTCACGATCGTGTGGAGGGTGATCCCTACAGCCGCATGCTTGCAGTATCGGCAGGAGGAACTATCCCCGACAAGGGTCTTTATGCTGCAAAAACGGAAAGTGGCGTGAAGCTTGGTGAACTGGATGAGGAATTTGTCTTTGAAACTCGCATTGGTGACAGATTTCTTCTTGGTACCTTTGCCTGGCAGATTGTAAATATACAGAAGGATAATGTTATCGTTAAGCCGGCATCAACAGCAGGCGCAAGGCTCCCATTCTGGCATGGAGATATGAAGGGCAGAAGATTACAGACCGGTCTGGCCTTTGGTTCTATCTTTCACAAGCTTGGTATCGCTTATGAAGAAGGTACCTTATATGAAGAGTTATCGAAGTTGGGCCTTGATGATATGGCAGTGAAAAATGCCATGGGATATTTGGAACGACAGATCAAAGCAACTGGAGTATTGCCAGATGACCGCACCATAATTGTTGAACATTTTCTAGATGAGACAGGAAATAACCAGATGATGGTTCATTCCATCTTTGGACGTCAGGTGAATGAACCGCTGTCCATTCTTGCACGAGAAATAGTAAGTAAGCATATGCAGACTGCAATTAACAGTGTTGATCTCGACGATGGATTTTTGCTGTTTCCCTATGACGGACAGCCTCTCCCGGAAGGAATTTTGCAGGAGATAGAACCGACAACCGCAAGAAATATTTTAGCTTCCATACTACCGTCAACTCCATTATTTAATATGAATTTCCGATATAATTCGGCTCGTGCCTTGATGATGGGTGTTCGTAATAACAAAAGACAACCTCTGTGGATACAGCGCATGCGTAGTGCAGAGATGTTGGCTTCCCTCCTTAAGTATGATAATCACCCGTTAATCAGAGAAACAAAAAGGGAATGTCTTGAGGATTTCTGGGACTTGCCGGGAGTAGAGTATATCTTGAATTCAATTCGTTCCGGAGATATTACCGTATTTGAAATTTATCCTGAGACTCCTTCTCCAATGTCACTTCCGCTACGAAGACAGACGGAAGCCTCCCAGATGTATGATTATTCTCCAACACCAATGAGTATCCATCAGGCAACGGCTGAAGCTCTAAAACAAGCTCAGATGATTACACCCGCGCCGGAACAGTTAGCTCAGGTTTCAGAACGAAATCGGCTTCCCGAGGATGATAAACAGCTTCATTCACTTCTTATGACGGAGGGGGATCTGATTGCAGGAGAACTAGATGTTCCCGTTGAGTGGCTGGATACCTTGGCTCGCAGGGATCAAGCCAGATATATAGAACCGGGCTTATGGATTGCAACAGAACACAATGCGGAATATCATGCCGCACTAATCGAAGAAGATATAGAAGCTAGATTACGAATTGTTCGAAGAGCTTTACGCTATCGTGGTGCGCAGACAGCCGAGACACTTGGTGATCGTTATTTCTGGCCGGAAGATACCGCTCTTAAGATATTGAAGGAATTATGTAATCTGGAAAACGCAGTGGAATATGAAGGCCTTTATTATCATGCCGAGCTATATGACAGAGCAAGGCATGAAACTGTGAAATTCCGGAGAAAACAGATAAAGACACTTACAGCCAGCCGATATGCTGCACTTTTAGCAAATCGTACGCAGATGAATGCGCCTTGTGGTGAGCAATTGGAGAAAGCACTTCATATCCTAGCCGATCAGACATTTTCACCTGTTTTATGGGAAAGTGTCCTGCTTCCTGCCAGGGTGAATAATTACAGACCCGAACTATTGGACACTTTACTTGCAAACGGAAGCCTGTTTTGGCATCTAGATGCTAGGGAGGGCCTCAGTTTTCACCGGTATGAGGATATTGACTGGGATGCGGATCTGTCCATTGTCTTGGAAACGCTCGCAGATAAGGAAAAGATGATCTATGACGCTTTATTAAAACGTGGTGCCAGTTTTATGCAAAGGCTTACCGATTTACTAAATGGAGCTTCACCCTATGATACCTTACAGGGTCTTGCTGAAAAAGGCCTAGTCTGCGCTGACAGCTTTATGCCGATTCGGCAATGGCAAAATAGTAGTAAGCTACAGAAACGTACCTTGAGACAACGTATCAATGTACGTTCAAAAGCACTTTCTACGGGAAGATGGGAAGTATCACGCCCTCTGATCCCTTTAACAATCGAACAGCAGCTCGAACGTATCTTTGATCGCGTTATCATCCTGAGTCGTGAAACCATTCAGGGCATCTCATGGATAACAGCCTTAGAAACTCTTCGTATATGGGAATATACCGGACGTGTGAGAAGGGGTTATTTTATTGAAGGTCTTTCAGGAATCCAGTTCATCAGAGATAAGGATTTTGCCGGAACAATGCTGTCACTTGAGAAACCACGAGACCAGATTATTTGGCTTAATGCAGTTGATCCTGCTCAGCAGTGGGGCAAAAGCTTACCCCATATGCAAAATCGGGAATTTATAAATGTCGCAGGAACAGTAGTTGCACTTCGCGCCGGTATTCCGATTGCTATATTCGAAAGACAGGGCAAGATACTTCGCGTATTTGAGGAAAATGCCTTAGCGGAGGCGCTCGAGATATTCTCAAAAGATTATTCAAAGAAAAAACTCTTTACCTCCTTAAATCGTATTATAGTAAAGGAATATCCCCCTGAGGCTACTACAACATTGAGAAGTGCTGGGTTTTTCCACGAAATTCAAGATTTCGTACTTTATCGGGGTTATCAGTGATGATTATTTGCCCTAAGTCAGACGGGATATGAAGTCTTTATCATAGTTACAGTTTCGCTTGCATGCCTCCCGGGCATACAGGATGAGCTGTAACTTATCATATCTACATTTGCAAAGCCAAATACATACATTTGTAAAGCCGAAGTCACTTGATTTTTGTCATTTTTTCTGCTAGAATTTTCCCAAGAAGGAAGCATATCCTCAGATAAAGACGAGATATCATCAACAAGCTTTGGAGGTCCTGCAATGGAAAATGATAAATACCCGGAGCCTTTAGTTTTTGGCTTAGATATAGGAACAAGAAGTATTGTAGGCACGGTAGGCTACCGTGAACATAATAATTTCTTTGTTGTGGCTCAGTGTATCCATGAACATGAGACACGGGCTATGATGGATGGACAGATTCATGATATTATTAAAGTCTCGGAAACGATTCGTGAAGTGAAAGAAGAACTGGAAGCCCAGCTTGAAATGAACCTGACCGAAGTCTGCATTGCAGCTGCCGGCAGAGTATTAAAAACAGTTAAGGTATCTGTGGAATATGAATTTCATGGTGAAACAACGGTAAATGAGGATTATATCCGATCACTGGATCTAATGGGTGTTGAAAAAGCATATTCCACTCTGAGAGATGAGTTACAGGAAAATAAAAAGAATTTCTATTGTATCGGCTATTCGGTCATCAATTATACCTTAAATGGTTATTCGATGATTAAGCTGAATGGACATAAGGCGAAGAAAATCGGTACGGAGCTGTTAGCCACCTTTTTACCCGATGAAGTTATTAATGGACTTTATACTGCAGTTGAAGCTGCGAACCTGCAGGTCGCAAGTCTTACTCTAGAGCCTATTGCCGCAATCAGTATCGCAATTCCGGAGAATTTTCGCTTGCTGAATATCGCTATGGTGGATGTTGGTGCCGGAACTTCAGATATTTCCATAACCAAGGACGGCAGTATCATCGCATACGGAATGATACCGGAAGCAGGAGATGAGATAACAGAGGCAATAGCTAAAAAATATCTAGTTGAGTTCAAGGTAGCAGAAGACATGAAAACAGCCTGCTTAAAGAAAAAGAAGGTATCCTTTAAAGATATTATGGGAACCACGCAAAAAATTTCTACCGAGGAAATTATGGAAGCAGTATCTGGAACCCTTCAAAAGATAACAAAAGGTATTGCTGAGAAAATAATTGAATTAAATGGTGGAAAATCAGTAAGTGCCGTCTTTGTTGTTGGTGGAGGTGGTAAATTTTCCGGTTTTATTTCCAGCCTAGCACAGTACCTGAATCTGCCCATAGAGCGTGTAGCACTTCGGGGTGAGGATGTATTAAAATCCGTTACTTTCTTACAGGATAATATGCGCAAGGACTCCTTAATGGTTACTCCGATTGGAATCTGCATGCATTACTACGAACAAAGCAATAATTTTATCTTTGTTACTGTTAACGGCGAACGAATTAAGCTTTATGATAATAACAAGTTAACAATATCCGATGCTGCTATACAATTAGGTTATTCAAATGAAAAATTATTCCCTCAAAGGGGAAAGCCTATTAACTATACTCTTAATGGTGAACCAAGAATAATGAAAGGTGGATTAGGGGAAGCTGCCTTAATCAGCTTAAATGGTGAGACTGTTGGATTAACCCAAAGCATAAACCATAATGATATCATAGAAATTGTTGAATCGACAGTTGGTAAGGACGCTTCTAGTGAAATTAGACAGCTTCCCCAGTATCGAAAACAAATCAATTTCTCAGTGAATGGAAAGAAGGTTCTATGCCCGAATTTAGTTATGGTTAACGGTAAGCTTGTTTCTGAATATTACCGAGTACAGGAAAACGATGATATTAATATATTAAATTACTATACGATAAAACAGCTAATGGAATTTATGGATATTGATTTTAATGGAGAGATTTTGATTAATAATATCCCTGCCGATATGGAGGATAAAGTGTTTGCAGATGCTGTAGTTCAATTTAATCTAAAAAATACACAAACAATTACAATGTCAGATACTGTTTTCACCAAATCGGATTTAGAAAATAACAACTACGATTCAGGCAACAATTTTATCAGTACAGATCATGACACATCAAAACCAAGTAACAATGATACCTATTCTGTTGACAATAAACTTGATTCAAATACTAACAATTTATATACAGAATTTGATACTGCTTACACCCATAGTAGTAATTCCTATACAGAATCCAATCCGTTTGATTCAGATATAAATAATTCCGGAATTGGTAGTAATGTCAACAAACATGATAACTTAGATGAAAATATAGACGAAACTAATAATGTAAATAAAACAGATGCTAATATGCCACAGGATATTTATATTACAATTAATGCTAAAGTAGTTAAACTCTCAAATAAATCAAAATATATTTATGTTGATATTTTTGATTTCTATCCCTTTGATTTATCGACTATGAAAGGTACTGAGCTTGTGACATTACTGAACGGTGAGAGAGTAGATTTCACAGTACCTTTGAAGGATAAAGATAATGTTGAGATATTTTGGAGGAATTGATATTTTTTCTATATCTTGCTTAATAAGTAAGTCCTATATATTGGTTAGTCAGTAAGATCTAGTTATGTCTATCAGTAAGAACTAGTTCTTTATTGACACAGGGATTCAAAATGTATATAATGGAAATATATACATTTGATACTATAAAAAACCAATATTAGGAGGAAACAAATGAAAAAACTGTTTAAAAGAATTGCCATATTACTTGTAATTGCACTAATAACTCCATTAATATTACCTTCCGTTCCTACGCTGAAAGGATTGACAAGTACAGAGGTATCTGCAGCCTCTAAAAAAGCAACCATAACTCCAACTAAAACTACAATCGGTGTTTATAGTTCTCCTCAATATATTTATATTAATAACCAGAATTATGATGCGAAATACACTATGACCTCTAAGAATAAAAAGATCGCCACCGTAAAGTTTTATGGTGATGGTGGTATGATAAACGGTATTAGCAAAGGAAAAACAACAATCACAGTTACTGAAAAATATAAAGGTAAATCAAGAACGGTAGGTAAAATATCAGTAACAGTTGCTGGTCCTAAATTTGATTATAAAGAGATTACGCTAGGCGTTACCGGTGTTAGGTCTCTACCTATCATTTATTACAATCAGAAGGCAAAATACACCATAAAATCCTCCGATACCAGTATCGTTAAGATTGATAAATACGGCTGTGCAGTCGGTGTAAAAGTGGGTACAGCAGAGGTAAGCGTTAAAGAAACCTATAAAGGCAAAACCACCAATTTAGGATCTATGAAATTTACAGTAGCACCTGCTTCTATTAGCGAAAATGCAGATTACTCCATCAACTTAAATAGTTATAGTTGGCTAAATGATCTTATTTATTATATAGATATAAATTATTATAATAAAGATGCTAAATATACCGCAGTTTCAGATGATCCTACGATAGTTGAATGTACTACCAGAACTGATTCAGATGGCTATACATCCGATGTATTAAATGGATTAAAGACAGGTACCACAAAAATTACTTTATATGAAGAGTATGATGGTGCTAAGAGTGTAGTAGGAACCATTAATGTTACTGTCAAGGAAAGTCCTGTTGAAAGTTTTAAATTATCATATGAAGAGGATGCTACACAGGAATATTACCTAGATGATGAATATTCTGGCTCTAGAAATTTGTCATATTTATTTGATATAGAACCATATGATACTACATCAATAATAACATATGTTTCCAGTAATGATAAAATAGTTAAGGTTAATAGCGATGGTCAAGTTACTCCGGTAAGTGCAGGTACGGCTAAAATAACGGTAAGCTGCGGTAGCTTTACCCAGGATATCAATGTAATCGTTAGTAAGTCAGAATATTCTGATGAGGAAGATTATTAAGACGATAATGACGAATAAGATTTTTATATATAAATGTTTTAGTTACAACTAAGTTGAAAAAGGTAAAGAGCAAAATTAAGCTCTTTACCTTTTTTTTGATCTAGGGTAATATCGTTAATAATTTTTTAAGAGATCAAATTAATTTCAAAATGTATCTAAGGATAAAGATAATATTGATATTTTAATACAATTGATACTTATTTATTTTGGCAAAATTCTTTTTAAGTATATTTCTTGTCCATTTATTGACACTAGGTTTCATGATGTATATAATTAATTTAATTTATTTTAAATAAAGAACCTAATAGGAGGACACTAATGAGAAAATCATTTAAAAGAATTTCCGTATTACTTGTTATTGCATTATTAGTTCCATTAATTTTACCCTGCGTTCCTACGATGAAAGGCTTGACTGGAACAGAAGTATATGCAGCCTCTAAAAACGCTTCTATTAATATTAAAAAAGCTACTGTTGGTGTCTATAGCTCTCCTGAATATCTTTCCATTCGTAACGTAAAAGCCGGAGCAAAATACACCATGACATCCAAGAATAAGAAAATAGCCACCGTAAAGAAAGATGGTTATGATGCTGTGATAAACGGTATTAGCAAAGGCAAAACAACAATTACAGTGACCGAAAAATATAAAGGTAAAACAAAAAATATTGGTAATGTAGCCGTGACAGTAGTTGGAGCTAAGTTTGAAAATAAGGAGCTTACTCTTGGAGTTGGTAATGAAAAAGGTATAATCGCTTATTACAATCCTAAAGCAAAATACACCTTTAAATACTCCGATAGTAGTATCGTTAAGATTGATAAAAAAGGAGCTGCAGTCGGATTAAAATTGGGTACAACAACGGTAAGCGTTACGGAATCCTATAAAGGGAAAACTACCGATTTGGGTTCTATGAAAATTACGGTTGCACCGGCCTCTATTGACCAAGATGCAACTGGCTTTATCTACTTAAATGATTATGCAACAATATATGATCTCTTGGATTATGTTCATATAAAATATATGAATTATGAGGCTACCTACACAGCAGTTTCAGCAGATCCTACTATAGTTGAAATAGCTATTAGGACTGATTATGATGGTCAAAAATTCGATGCATTAAATGGTTTAAAGACAGGTTCTACAACAATCACTATATATGAAGAATATGCTGGTGTTAAGAATTCTTTAGGTACCGTTAATGTTGAAGTCAAGGAAAATCCTGTTGAAAGTTTTAAGTTGTTTGACGAAGAGGATGCTACACAAGAATATTATCTTGACGATGAATATTCTGGCTCTAGAGATTTGTCAGAATTATTTGATGTAGTACCATATGAGACTACAACACCAATCACATATGTTTCAAGTAATAATAATATTGTTAAGGTTGATAATAAAGGTAATGTAACACCAGTAAGCGTAGGTACAGCTAAAATAACGGTAAGCTGTGGCAGCTTTACCCAGGATATTAATGTAATCGTTGGTAAATCAGAATAATCTGATGAGGAAGAAGATTAAAATGAATTATAGCGATTATTACGAATAAGATTTTCATCTAAGTTGAAAATGGTAAAGGGCATAATCAAGCTCTTTACCATTTTTTATAAATTATATAATCAAAAACCTATTAGGAGGAAATAAATGAGAAAATCATTTAAAAGAATTGCCGTATTACTTGTTATTGCATTATTAGCTCCATTAATTTTACCCTGCATTCCTACGATGAAAGGCTTGATTGGCACGGAAGTATATGCAGCTTCTAAAAACGCTTCTCTTAATATGACCAATACAACTGTCGGTGTCTATAGCTCTCCTGAATATATTTCTATTAATCATCAGAAGCCCGGAGCAACCTACACCATGACCTCTAAGAATAAAAAAATAGCTATGGTAAAGAATAGAGGGATAATCGGTATTAGTAAAGGTAAAACAACAATCACAGTTACCGAAAAATATAAAGGAAAAACAAAAACTGTAGGTAATGTAACCGTATCAGTAGCTGGACCTAAATTTGAGAAAAAGGAGATTACTCTTGGTATAGGTGGTTTTGATAATTATATACCAATCCTTTATTACAATAAAAAGGCCAAATACACCTTTGAATGCTCCGATAGTAGTATCGTTAAGATTTATAAAGACGGATATGTGGTTGGAGTAAAATTTGGTACAACAACTGTAAGCGTTACGGAATCCTATAAAGGGAAAACCACCAAATTAGGTTCTATGAAAATTACGGTAGCACTGGCCACTATAGACCGAAATACTGAGAGTTATATCTACATATATGATTATGATACACTGGATTGTCTCTTGGATAATGCTAATATAAAAAATTTTAATGAAGATGCTGTCTATACAGCTGTTTCAGCTGATCCAACCATAGTTGAAATTGATAACCGGATTGATTATGATGGCCAAATATTAAAATTAAAAGGTTTAAAGGCAGGTACTACAATAATCACTATTTATGAAGAGTATATGGGTATTAAAAAATTATTAGGTACCGTTAATATTGAAGTTAAGGAAAATCCTGTTGAAAGCTTTGAATTGTATGATGATGAGGATGCTACACAAGAATATTATCTTGATGAAATACTTACTGACTGGAGAAAATTATCGGATCTATTTGATATAGAACCATATGATAATACAACACCAATAACATATGTTTCAAGTAATGATAATATTGTCAAGGTTGATAACAAAGGTTATGTTATTCCGATAAGTGAAGGTACAGCTAAAATAACGGTAAGCTGCGGTAGATTCACCCAGGAAATCACAATTAATGTTAGTGATTCAAAATATTAAAATATTATGACGAAAAATTATCGATTTGAGTGTAGAACCATAAAATTTTGCAAATAAGAAACCTATTATTAGGATATAATAATTCTCATAACAGTTTAAGCAGAAGAAATAGGTTGCAAGAACCTTTTTAACCGATGAGATGCACAAAGGTTGCTTTTCTCTCAGTATTTATATGACGCTGAAGCGGCAGAGTGGAGGTTATTATGAGCAAACACAACAGTATGATACCGGAAAGTGAAAAAGAAGAAATAGCGAAAGAAATTGGTGTATATGATATAGTAAAAACAGATGGATGGGGAGCTGTATCCTCCAAAGACTGCGGTAATATTGTTAAAAAAGCATTAGAAAGATCTGAAAAGCTTGATAACGAGAACTAAAGATTCATAACTTTAATGTAACTATAATGAAAATTCAATGCTATAATGTAGTTACAAAGCAGTTTCAAAACGATAAAGGATCATATTTTAGCCTGCCTGTCATTGCGCAGGCTATTTCAATAATTTAATTAAAAAGGAGGATGATGATTTATGAAAGCTTATGAAAGGCTAATCAATTATACTACGTATGAAACAGGTTCCGTAAGCGATAACAGTAGCTGCCCTAGTTCACCGGAGCAGCTTACTTTCGGTAAAGCATTGATGGAGGAAATGAGTAGTCTCGGTGTAAAGGATATCAGTATCGATGAAAACGGTTATGTATTTGGTACGATTCCAGCGAATATCGAAAATTGGAAAGGAACGATAATAGGATTTCTCGCACATTTGGATGTAGTTCGAGATGTTCCTTATAAAAATATAAAAACGAATATTATTAAAAATTATGATGGCTCAGATATTATTTTAAATGCCAAACAAAATATCATTTTAAGTCCGAAGGACTATGATTCCTTGAAATTATATATAGGCTCGGATTTACTGGTAACGGACGGAACCACCTTACTTGGAGCTGACGATAAGGCAGGGATAGCGGAAATACTTACTATGGCTGAAAGGCTTAATGAACATCCAGAAATTAAGCATGGCGAAATCAAGCTTGGATTTACCCCTGATGAAGAAATCGGAAGAGGTGCCGATTTATTTGATGTACAAAAATTTGGAGCAGATTTTGCATATACTGTAGATGGCGCTGCCTTTGGGGAGGTAGAATACGAGACCTTTCATGCAGCATCGGCAAATATCATCATCAACGGTTATAATATTCATCCGGGTTCGGCTAAGAATAAAATGAAAAATGCCCTTCAGATTGCTATGGAATTCAATTCGATGCTACCGTCAAAGGAGCGGCCTGAATTCACGGAACAATATGAAGGCTTTTATCATCTGGATCATATGGAAGGCATCGTGGAACAAGCACATTTACGATATCTGCTTCGAGATCATGATAAAAATAAGCTGGAAGAAAAGAAAAAAATAATACAGGAAACTGCCACCCGGTTAAATCAAAAATATGGTGAAAATACGGTTCAACCTGAAATAAGAGACAGCTATTAT
>JAEWMT010000122.1 GCA_023393095.1 Bacillota bacterium | reverse complement strand
TAAGGCTAAGTGGGAATATAGGATTTCGATTGTATTAATCCAAACATTTCACTTAGCCTTTTTATGATCGCAATGTCATAGTTTATTATTGCTATATATCATAACCATTCTATTAAGCACAGATGCGCTCGATATCTGTACCATTCAGGGATTCTCTCTCTAATAGTTCAGCTGTTATTTTTTCAAGTAAGGTACGGTTTGTCTCTAATAAATCCTTCGTTTCTTCATAAGCTTTATTCATAAGCGAACGGCATTTCGAGATTAACTGACTATCGTGACCTTCTTCCAAGGCTTCCACACTGAAAAGACCCATCTCTGAATCCATACCATATTTGTCAAGGTAATCGGCTATCATTCTGGAGGCTTTTTGAATATCATTGCTGGCTCCGGTCGTAATTTCTTCACTTCCAAAGATTAATTCCTCTGCAGCACGTCCGGCGAGCAGAACTTGGATATTTGCAATAAGCTGTCTGCGGCTCTGGAACATGGTATCTTTGGGAATACTTAAATTAAAACCACCCGCACCTCTAACGCTAGGAATAATCGTTACCTTGGATATAAAATGCTCCGGCAGCAGCAAAGTGGTTGCAAGTGCATGGCCCGCTTCATGATATGCCGTAATCTGGCGGTCTCTGTCAGTGATATAGCTCCGGTCGGTCTTAGCGGCGCCGGCTATGACGGTATAAAATGCCTTATCAAGATGATCTTTTTTAATTACTGGTTCCATATCATTAGCAGCAGTGATAGCTGCTTCATTAATCAGATTTTCCAGCATGGCACCGCTAAAATATACTGTGGATTTCGCAAGTTCATCAAGATCTACATCATCAGACAATGGCTTTTTACCGGCATAGAGGGATAAAATATGCTTTCTCGCGTTAATATCCGGCAAACCGATTTCAATATGGCGGTCAAAACGGCCGGGACGAAGCAAAGCCTCATCTAGAGTGTCTATACGGTTGGTGGCTCCGATCACGATAATTCCCTGATTGTCATGAAAGCCCGACATCTCAGTCAGAAGCGCATTTAAGGTCTGATCTCTTTCATCATTACTGGCGGATGCATTTCTTGCTCTTTTTTTACCGATTGCATCGATTTCATCAATAAAAATAACTGCCTTCTCGCTTTTTTTTGCCTTATTAAATAGATTTCTGATTCTACTTGCTCCCACACCGACATACATCTGAACGAAATCAGAGCCACTCATCGGATAGAAGGGAACACCTGCTTCTCCTGCGATTGCCTTAGCCATTAGCGTTTTACCTGTTCCGGGAGGCCCGTACAGAAGTAGACCTTTGGGCATTCGTGCACCTACCGCAGAATATTTGTCGGGATTCTTAATAAAGCTGATGATATCTCCAACCATGGACTTTGCTTCTGCATTACCGGCTACCTGTGCAAGAGTAATGAGGTCTTGATCTTCTTCCCCTTTCTTTGGAGGGAAAAAGACAGCTTTCCAATTTTTCTTATTAGCATTTTTAATTAGGTTACTGTTATTTCCACCATTTCTTACGTAAAGAAATATGGCGAAACCAATAGCCCCGACTAATATTACTTTAAGAATTGTTCCTAAAGTAGTTCCCTGTCCATAACTTATTTTTATGTTATTTATTAGTAGATATTCGGTAAAATCCTCTGTCTTAGGATTAGGGACAATATATATATGATCATCATTCTTAAGCTTTAATTTAAATGAATTATTGTTTGATTCGCTAAGAATTGCTTCTGTCACCTGCTTGTTATTCACCGCATCCAAAAATGAGGGGTAGGACATATCTGCACTCTGTCTGTTCAGATAGAAAAAACTGATCAGTCCGGTGCCCGCGAGAATAAGACAGGACAGTATGATCAATAAAATTCGTTTCATCAGATGACCTCCAATATAAGTAAAAAGTTTACATAAGTTTCTATCCTATTGTAACAACATTTCTGAAAGAATTCTATAATGAAAAACTGGAAACAATGGTATGAACTTCTCCTAGGGGATGGACGTAAGAAACATAAATGTGTGGGAAAAATGGTGCTTTTTGTAGTAATTTAACATGAAAATATTAAATTTTTATAAAATTACGTGAAATTTGATGATTGAAATATCAATTTAAAGGGTCTAAGATAGTTTATTGTGGTCATTTTACCAGGCGGTTTACAACTACTTGAAATCTATAAACCAATATACTTTGGAGGCATAAAAAAATGGAAAGGTTAAAACCCAAGTTGTTTTCGGTAATGAAAATATATACGAAGGAGCAGTGTATCAAGGATATTATCGCAGGAATCATTGTGGCGATTATTGCCCTGCCGCTATCCATCGCTTTAGCATTAGCTTCGGGGGTAACTCCGGAAAAGGGGTTGTATACGGCAATTGTAGCAGGCTTTGTAATATCGTTCCTTGGAGGAAGCCGTGTGCAGATAGCAGGACCGACGGCTGCATTTGTAACAATTGTTGCGGGGATTGTAGCCAGAAATGGAGTAGAAGGTCTGGCAGTAGCAACAATACTGGCTGGTATCATTCTTATTCTTATGGGATTATTGAAGTTTGGAAGGTTACTTAAATTTATTCCCTATACGATAACGACAGGATTTACACTTGGAATTGCTGTGACAATTCTGATAGGACAGATTAAAGATTTCTTAGGATTAACGATTGAATCTAAACCGGTAGAGACTCTTGAGAAATTAACTGCTTGTTTTGAAAATATAACAACGGTTAATTATCAGGCATTGCTTATTGGCGGGATCTCATTACTTATTCTTATCCTATGGCCCAAAATAAGTTCGAAAATACCAGGATCGTTGGTTGCTGTTATTGTTGCAGCAGCGAGTGTTAAAATATTTAACATCGAAGTAAATACAATTGGAAGCTTATATGATATTTCCTCTAAGCCGCCGGTTTTCCAAGTCCCGGCGATGAATCTTACGATGATCAGAACATTACTTCCCGATGCAGTTACGATTGCAATACTTGCAGGTATTGAATCCCTGCTTTCCTGTGTGGTCGCAGACGGTATGATAGGAAGTAAGCACCGCTCTAATATGGAGCTGGTGGCACAGGGAGCCGGCAATATTTTCTCTAGCTTCTTCGGGGGTATTCCAGCAACAGGAGCGATTGCCCGGACTGCTGCTAATGTAAAAAACGGTGGACGTACACCAATTGCAGGTATGGTACATTCCATTGTTCTTTTGCTTATCCTTGTAATTTTGATGCCTTATGCTGCTTTGATACCTATGCCCACTATTGCAGCTATTCTATTCATGGTTGCTTATAATATGAGTGGTTGGAGGCAATTCGTGGAACTGATTAAAATTTCTCCAAAGAGTGATATTATCGTTCTGGTATTAACCTTTGCACTTACTGTAATATTTGATCTTGTTGTTGCGATTGAAGCAGGAATACTGATTGCTGCGGTACTATTTATGAAGAGAATGTCCGATGTGGCTGATGTACATAGCTGGAAGTACTTAGAAGATGATATAGCAGATGATGATATGGCATGGGATGAGGAAAATATTCGACTAAAAAAAGTACCAAAACACACTCTTGTATATGAGATCAATGGACCGTTGTTTTTTGGAGCCGCAGATCAGTTTATGAATATCTCTCTGGAATCTGATGTAAAGGTAGTAATTCTTCGTATGAGAGGCGTTCCTGCTATGGATATCAATGCCCTACATGCACTAAACAATGTAAGAAGAACCTGTAAGAAAAAACATATTACACTGATGATGTCCCATGTTCAAGAGCAGCCGCTGCATGTAATGCAAAAGGCCGGTTTTGATAAGAAAATAGGTGAAGATAATATCTGTAGTAATATTGATGAGGCGTTGGAGAGAGCGGTAAAAATGTTAAATAAACGTAATAATCAGGTTTCTCAGGCTTAATGGTAAATGACACCCGAACGATTCGAAACATAATACAAATGACACCCGAACGATTCGAAACATAATATTTACTTGAAATAATATAAATTGGCCTTTACAGATATGAATTTATCCATCTGCAAAGGCCTTAATAATGTCATGAATTAAGAGAAATTATAATTCAACTGGTTCGAAGCGTAAACGGAAGGTTGGTAATTTTGGAATCGTTGTGTAATAATTCTCCTTCCAGTCATCTCCCTGAGAAGGATCATTTTCTCCGCTTTCCGGAGGTGCAAACAGCTTCATGCTGATGTCGCAGGCTCCATCCAGAGGATTTTCAAAGAAGGCAGGCATTAAATCGATGGTTTTAACGCCGGGGGACTTATAAAACCAGCGGCCGTTAATTTCCATCATAAGGTTTAAATCCGTGAGCTCATCTTCGAAGTTAACTTCAGCAAACACTGGATCTGCTTCAAAGTGAAGTGGAATGGATAAACCGGTGGAATCCTCCGATCCACCCCATCTGAGGGTAGCTGGAAAGGATACTTCACCACTTTCAGTAAAGCTTGGATTAAAATATTCGTCTTTGATAAGTTGCTTATATGCTTTCATAATTGGCTGTTCAATACCAACTTCTTCATTGTTAGGATCAGTGATTTCAAGTCCGAGACGACCATCATCCCTGAACTGATAGAAGGTAAAACCGGAAAACCAATCAGCAGGTTCATTTTTTAACATCTCACAGAATTTAAGTATCATCTTAACCTGATCGTAAGGACCTGTAACATCTCCATCCGCATTAAACTCTGACATAACCATCGGTTTTTTTGCTCCGTCACAGAGGTAAGAGAAACGCTCGTAGCTACGCTTTGTCATCTCATAGATTTCTTCTACAGTTTTGCGCATATGGCTTGAACCGCCTCTTTCCGCAATATCATTCGGGTAGCCCCAGTGAAGTGCCATATATTTATCTACCGACCAGATATCTGTTGCACGGACAGCTTCTGTAAATTCTGCTTCCTTTAACATTTCTGTTTGATTCAGATCTTCAATTCCACCGATGCACAGGATAGTCTTAACATTTGGGGCATATTCCTTGATTATCTTATGGAAGCGAACATAAAAATCAGCAACCTCCTGATAACTACAGCGCTTATTGAAGGAAAACCAAGTTCCGGTAGCTTCATGGTTGATTCGTAAAAACATACGACCAAAGGTTGATAAATCCTTGGCAATTGCAATCAGATGATCATCGGTTACATGAGGATCTATGGTAATTGTAAGAAGAACATCCTGACCATGCTTTCTTACATCCCTCATAAAGTTAAACGGTTCATCTTTAAGATTGCCATTTAACC
>JAEWMT010000116.1 GCA_023393095.1 Bacillota bacterium | reverse complement strand
TAGTGATAGTCTAAACCTCATATCCTGTGTTATACTAGCCATAGCGAGAAGCCCCTTTCGGTTGATTTGTTTTGTGGTGATTCAAATATAACACAAAAGGGAATAACTTCTCGCTATTTATTTTTATAAAATGTAACACATGTATTGTAATCCTACATCATGGAATCCCAAGAAGTTATATTGTAATTGACATAATAATGCACAAGATGTAAAATAATGTAGTAAGCTGCTAATAAATTGCATGAATGAGGTTAATATTAAATGAGACGTATATTAAATGAGATTTGGCTTACTTTATACGTGAGCAATTATCTCAAACAAATTATAAGGAGGATTAGAATGAAACGAAAGATAATTGTATTATTGCTGGCTGTATGCCTCATTTTTACCGGCTACAGTATGGAACAAACGAATATTTCCAATGCGAAGACAAAAGAAGTAAAATCTAGCAGTAGTGTAAAAGAAATTCTTGCAAAGTTGACACTTGATCAGAAAGCGGCTCAAATGGTACAGGGAGCTGTCTATAATGTAACTGAGGATGCAATGAAGAAGTATGATTATGGAAGTATTCTGTCTGTAAACGCTTTACTGAACGCATCCGAATGGAAAAAGCTAGTTCTAGGTTATCAGGAAAGTGCTATGAATTCTAAGGCTGGAATTCCATATATTTATGGAAATGATGACGTTCATGGGGTTAATTATTGTACTGGAACGGTGATCTTTCCACATAATATCGGTATCGGCGCAGCAAATGACAAGGATCTGACCTATAAGATGGGATTAGCGGTAGCAAATGAGGCAAAGCTGACAGGTATGCTCTGGACCTTCTCACCCTGTGTAGCATCCGCGCAGGATCCAAGATGGGGACGTACTTATGAAAGCTATTCTTCTGATAATAAAATTGTATCGGATATGGGAACAGCATTTGCGAAAGGAATTATAGATGGTGGAATATTGCCATGCGCAAAGCATTTCTTTGCAGATGGTAATGTACTATATGGAACCGGAGAAAACTCGGATGTACAAAGGCTAATTGATCGCGGAGACGCTAAACTTACCGATGCAGAGATTAAAGATCTGTTAAAGGTTTACCAATCACTGATTGATGCAGGTGTAAAGACTATTATGCTCAGCCACAGTAGTCTGAACGGCGTTAAAATGCATGAAAATGCAAAATACATAAAATATTTAAAAAAGGACATGGGATTCGACGGCTTTATTGTCAGCGATTGGGACTCCATTCATAATATTCCGGGAGACAATCTGAAGGATAAGACAATCACTGCGATTAATGCAGGGATTGATATGTTAATGGAAGCCAATGATTATGAAAAATGCCGAAAGTATATCGTAGAGGGTGTTAAAGAGGGCAGAATTTCAAAGAAACGTGTGGATGATGCTGTTACACGTATTCTGAAGGTCAAGAAGGAAATGGGAATACTGGACGATCCGATGATGAAGAAGGTTACCAGTGAGGTAGATAGCACTGGATCTGATCAATATCGTGACTTAGCAAGAACTCTGGTGGAAGAAAGTCTTGTTCTACTTAAGAATGATAAGCAACTCCTGCCGATCAAAAAGGGAACTAAAATATTTGTAACCGGACCGGCAGCGAATGATGTCGGTGTCCAATGCGGCGGATGGACTGTAATCTGGAGTGGCATCACTGATAAAGAAATCGGAGAAAAATTGATATCCAAAGGAACTACGATATTGGAAGGTCTTCAGGAACTTGCAGATGAATATGATCTGACCATTATCACAGATAAGGATAAAGCAGCAGATGCAGATATGACCCTGCTTTGCCTTGGTGAAAAACCCTATGCTGAATGGGAAGGTGACAGTGAAGACATCAATATTACTGGAAAGCTGGGTCTGGATGGTAATAAAGAAGCAATAGCCCAGGCAAAAAGCATGGGATTGCCAACCGTTACCTTACTAGTAGCCGGTAGAAACGTTATTATGAAAGACTATATGAATCAATGGGATGGCATTGTAATGTGTTATCTTCCAGGTAGTGAAGGTGCTGGTGTAGCAAATGTACTGACAGGTAAGAGTAGTTTTAAAGGGAAACTGCCTATGCCATATTATTCTAATGTGGAGGATATCAGAACCGATAACGTACTGTATCCGGTAGGATATGGCTTGAAATATTAATAAAATTATAGATAGAGTGTCAAAAGGCATAAATTAACTAGATGAATATATGCACAAATATTCATCTCATAGCATAAATCTGACTTTTGTCACCCCAATTAAAATTATATTATGGGATGTCAACCTTTTATTTGTATGAGATATCAAAGAATAGTATCATTTCTACGATATCAATGCGAATGAATGGTGTGACACCCCATTTTTATACTACCAACATGATTTGTCTACAGTTATTATATTTGTATTGCCATAATATACTAAAGGATGTAATATATGACTATAAGATTTTTAAGTAATATCATCAAAAGGTTAGGGGAGCCTCATTTAGAAACAAATTATTAGGTAGTAGAAAAGCCCGTATACGATTAGTATGGTATACAAAGTAAATATTATTTCAAAGCGGAAGTAAAGTATAAAACACTGATACCCGAAGGAAGAGTTGCAACCATGAAATATATTATACTTAGTATAAATATAGAATTAGTACGATAAGGTTTCTAATTACCTAATTAAATATATAATAAGGGGGAGTAAAATGAAACGTAGATTAATTGTATTATTATTGGCGGTATGCCTAATTTTTAGCGGCTGTAGTACAAAACAAACGAACAATTCCAATGTAGAGACAGTAAAAGAAAAAGCTAAAAATACCAATGTAAAGAAAGAAGAAGTAGTAGAAGCTAATAGTAGTGTGGAAGAAATATTGGCAAGGCTAACGCTTGACCAAAAAGCAGCACAAATGGTACAGGGAGCAGTCTATAGAGTAGATAACGATGAAATGAAGAAGTATGATTACGGAAGTATTCTGTCTACAAATTCTTTATTGAATGCATCTCAATGGAAAAATATGATTCTTGGATATCAGAAAAGTGCTTTAGAATCCGAGGCAGGAATTCCATATATTTATGGAAATGATGCAGTTCATGGGGTAAATACAAGTAGTGGAACTGTTATTTTTCCTCATAATATTGGTATCGGTGCAGCAAATAACAAGGATCTGACCTATCAGATGGGATTAGCGGTTGCGAATGAGGCAAAGTTAACAGGTATGCTCTGGACCTTCTCTCCCTGCGTGGCATCAGCACAAGATCCGAGATGGGGTCGTACCTATGAAAGCTATTCTTCAGAAAATCAAATTGTAGCGGATATGGGAACAGCATTTGCGAAAGGAATTATGGACGGCAAAGTACTGCCCTGTGCAAAGCATTTCTTTGCAGATGGTAATGTACTATACGGGACCGGTGAAAATTCGGATGTTAAAAGAATAATTGACCGCGGAGATGCAAAGCTTACCGATGCTGAGATTAAAGATCTGTTAAAGGTTTACCAATCGCTAATTGATGCAGGTGTAAAGACAGTAATGATCAGCCACAGCAGCCTGAACGGCGTTAAAATGCATGAAAATGCAAAATACATACAATATTTAAAGAAAGACATGGGATTTGACGGCTTTATCGTCAGTGACTGGAATTCCATTCATAATATTCCGGGAGACAATCTGAAGGATCAGACAATCACTGCGATTAACGCTGGGATAGATATGTTGATGGAAGATAGTACATATGAAGACTGCCGAAAGTATATCGTAGAGGGAGTTAATGAGGGCAGTATTTCTAAGGAGCGAGTGGATGATGCTGTTACACGTATACTGAAAGTCAAGAAGGAAATGGGAATACTGGACGATCCAATGATGGAGAAGGTAACTAGTGAGGTTGACAGTACCGGCTCTGATCAATACCGTGATTTAGCAAGATCTCTGGTGGAAGAAAGTCTTGTTCTTCTTAAGAATGATAAGCAACTCCTGCCTATTAAAAAGGGAACTAAGATATTTGTAACCGGACCGGCGGCGAATGATATCGGTGTACAATGCGGCGGATGGACTTTATCCTGGAGTGGTAGCACTGATAAACAATATGGAGGAAGATGGGTACCCGAAGGTACATCGATATTGGAAGGACTTCAGGCACTTGCTAAGGAATATAACCTAACCATTATTACAGATAAGGATAAAGCAGCGGATGCAGATATGACCCTGCTATGCCTTGGTGAAAAAACCTATGCTGAATGGGAAGGTGACAGTAAAGACATAAGCATAACCGGCAAGCTGGGTTTGGATGGGAATAAAGAAGCAATAGACCAAGCAAAAAATCTGGGACTGCCAACCATAACCTTATTAGTAGCCGGTAGGAATGTTATTATGAAAGACTATATGAATCAATGGGATAGTATTGTAATGTGCTATCTTCCTGGTAGTGAAGGCGATGGTGTAGCAAATGTTCTGATAGGTAAGAGCAGTTTTAAAGGGAAGCTTTCAATGCCATATTATTCTAATGTAAAGGACATCAGAACCGATAACGTATTGTATCCGGTAGGATATGGCTTAAAATATTAATTAAATACGATGGTCATTAAATTAATCAAAATAATAAGAAACGGATACCTTACAAGTATCCGTTTCTTGCCGTTGTTTGGTGGTTTATTTTACTTTGCAAATTACATTTGATATCACACAGTCTAATTTATCCTTCAGTGGATCGGAAATCTGCGTTAGTGGAAGCCTGACTTCGGCGGAATCTAAGAGTCCAAGCTCCTTAAGACAATACTTAATTGGTGCCGGATTGGGTTCTTTAAACAGAAGTGGAATAAATTCATATAATGTTTTCCATATTTCAAAAGCAGATTGTAGTTCATTTTCTTTAATCTTCTTATAAACTTCTACAAATTTCTCTGTCATCAGATGAGCAGAAGCCATGATACCGCCGTGTCCTCCCAGTGTAAGGGTTAGGTAAAATAATAGATCCTCTCCTGTCATAATGGAAAAATCCTTAGGAGGATTCATGAGCAGGGACATGGATTGCTTGATATCACCACTGGCATCCTTGATTCCTACGATATTTTTTAATTCAGCTAATCTATGGACAGTCTCATTTTCTACATTTACGCCGGTACGATAAGGAATATTATATACTATAATATTTAGGGACGTCTCCTCTGCAATGCTTTTAAAATGCTGAAAAATACCCTCCTGGTTAGGCTTGTTATAATATGGGCACACAGAGAGAATACCCTGAATACCATAAGATTCTGCAACTTTAAGTTTTTTAATTACTTTGGCAGTATAATTACCGCCTACACCTACATAGACGGGTAGCTTCGCCGTATTATATTCAAGGGTTTTCTCGATCATTTCCTGAAATTCATTATCCTCCAGTGTAGGGATCTCACCCGTAGTTCCTAAGGGGATTAATCCGCTGATTCCCTTTTTACTGTAATATTCTATTAGTCTTTGATAGGATGTATAATCAATTCTATTATCTTTAAATGGAGTAATTATTGGTAACCAGACACCTGTAAGTTGCATATGAAGACCTCCTTTATTGCATAGCTCTATCCTTCTTATTTCATTCTACAAAACATTATTTAAAAAAAATAGCATTATAATGCTTTGAATATTGCATATAATGCTGTATAATAATTGATATTCGCTCGGAGCTTATTATGAAGGTTTTCATAATAAAGTAAGAATATTAAAGTGAGGTATTAACTCATCATGAATAATTTTGAGAAATTTGGTTATCTAAATAATGACTTTAAAATGTTTCATTTGATAGACAGACAGCGCAGGGAATTTGCTTTTCATTACCATGATTTTAACAAGATTATCATATTTTTGAAAGGAAACATTAATTATTCAATTGAAGGGAAAAACTATCTTCTGAAACCCTATGATATCATTCTGGTAAATGCAGGTGAGATTCACAGACCTGCTGTCCTAGATGATTCGGAATATGAAAGGATTATTATCTATGTTTCTACGCAATTTCTTAATACATATGCACAGAAGGATTATGATCTGAATTATTGCTTTGAATGTGCAAAAAAAGAAAAATCAAGTGTTTTAAGAATACATTCCCTGGATAAAAGTAAGCTATATCAGGTATGCTTAGAATTAGAACATTCTTTTTCAGACAATGCATTTGCAAAGGAACTATATCAGAAAATTTTATTTCTTGAATTTATGATTCAGCTAAATAGAACAGTGCTTTCACATCATATTAATTATATCGACTCCTCCATAGGTAGTACAAAGCTGCTTGAGATACTGAATTATATCAATGAGCATTTATCGGAAGAAATAACGATTGATAAATTATCCTCTTATTTTTACCTTAATCGTTATTATCTAATGCACTTTTTTAAAGCAGAAACAGGATATACCATTGGTAATTATATTACAGAAAAACGGTTACTTTTAGCAAAGAATCTGGTTCAGAATGGAAGCACAGTTACAGAAGCCTGTTTTCAAAGCGGATTTAAAAACTATTCCACCTTTTCAAGGGCGTTTAAGAAAGAATTTCATACAATACCGAAGAATGCGTTAATGATAGATTAATTGATTTGAATATCAAATTATTAATTACGGATTATTTAAATGATTGTCTAGAATAACATAGAAATGCCATAATTTAGTCTTAAGATAACCTATAGAATGATTATTTTTGACAATGGTACAGTAGTTGGTCGATGATTCGTTTATAGAAATTGACTGGAATATGATGCATGGAGAGTAATTCAGATGAAGAAAAAAGTATTATCATTTATTATTATGTTTATTGTTATGTCCTTATTTTGTAATTTCTTATTGACTCATACTGCAGATGCAAAGACTGCAGATGCAAAGACTGCAAATCCAACACCAACTGTGACTCCTTCACCAGTTCTTAATAAAATCAATATAAAACAGTATCCGACAAAAACAATTTATTATAAAGGGGAAAGCCTTGATCTGAAGGGGATGATTCTAGAAGGATACTATGATAACGGAACTGTTTCTGTAATAAAGAACTATAAGGTTACAGGTTTTGATAGTAATGTTTTGGGAAATCAGAACATTGTCATCAATTATCAGGGTTTAACAACTTCAATATCTGTAACTGTAATTCCACCTAAAGTTGTAAAAATAAAAGCCGCGGGCTATAGCACTTCGTCGGTTACTCTGAAATGGACTGCAGTTCCAGGGGCGATACGATATGAAATATATGGATTTAGTTCTGCAAGCTCCTCATATTGTAAACTTATGGATACTCAGACAAACAAAGTAACCTTGTATTATCCATCTGCGAGTAGCCAAGGAATACAAATTTGTGCTGTATTGTATGAGGGTGGAGTGGAATACAAAGGAGATTTTTCAGATATATTCGTTGCAGCAACTGCTCCAGAAGCGGTATCCGGACTTAATGTTACCGAAAATACTGCAGATTCGGTATCCTTATACTGGAATCCGGTAGCTGGTGCTACAGGTTATATTGTTTATCGTGCATCTTCAACTTCTAATAATTATAAAGCCTGCAAGGAGATAACATCCAATACATATACGGATAAAAGTCTTGCTTCAGGCACAGGATACAAATATAAAGTAGCTGCTTATACCTATAGTAAGAATTATTATGGTACTGCTTCCAATATTGTGGATATTAGCACTAAGCCAGCGAAAATGGTACTAAAATGCAAACCAGGCGAATCCAAAGCCAGAATTACTTGGGCAAGCATCAAAGGGGCGTCGAATTATAATTTATATATGAAAAAAGAAAATTCCAATTATAGCTTAGTGACAACGAGAAAGGCCAGCTCTGAATGCAGTTATGTTATAGATAATCTTGATATGGGAAGCACATATTACTTTTATGCTGTTGCAAATCGAGATTATAACGGAGAGGTATATACAAGTGAGGATTCCAGTCTTGTTAAGATTCAAATACAGGAATTAGCGCCTACAAGTACAACAGCTAAGATTTATACAACCGAAAAAGATTTTGTAGAGTCAGTTTCATTTACTAAGATAGATTTTTTTAAAAAGAATGTTATGTATTCGGAAAGCTTTGTAATTCCGGGTCTGATCAATACAAATGTAGGGGGATTTTCCAGTGAATCCATGTGTCCTCAAGCCATAGCTTTTGCTGGAAACTATCTACTGCAGACATCTTATGATAAAAAGGGTGAGGAGAATTCTGTAATTTATGTAATGGATAAGACTACAAAACAGTTGGTGACAACAATAATACTGCCTTCAAAGGCCCATGTTGGAGGAATAGCCTATGATGGCACTAACGTATGGGTAACCAGAGGTAAAAGCTTATCATCACTGCATTATTCTGATCTTGAAGCAGCAGTTGCTTCCGGTAAAGCATATGTTAATGTTAAATTTACCTCAACCTCAAATCTAAATATAACTGCCTCATATATTACTTTCTATAACGATAGGATCTGGGTTGGCACCTATGACGAAAAGAAAGAAACAACTATGTACAGTTATACTATAACAAATAAAGATACTGTCCCAGTATTAACAAAGGCAGAAATGATTTTGATGCCTAACAGGGTACAGGGTGTAGCATTTACCGATATGGGTACCTTAATTCTGTCACGATCCTGTCAGCAGTATCTTGGACTACGCGGATATCTGCGACAGCTTGATGTATATAACATTGATCTGTCAAATGCCTATGAAAAAGCTGCCAAACTTGGAGATCCAGTAAATGTGATTGAAATGCCTTCGATGAATGAAGGTATAGCAATAGATGGTTTTAATCTATATGTTACCTTTGAATCAGCGGCCTTTGATTTAGCTTCCTTTCAGATGGATCGAATTTGTGCATTCAAATTAACATCATTGGATAAAACAGGTATTGATATGGTAAAAAAATAGTAAATTATAAAAACACAAAGAGGGGTATAAGGGCAGGTAACTGTCCTTTCTCTGATTTTCATAATATATTAAATTACAGGAGATATTTTGATAAATGGGAAAAATTATATTAACTTTTGCTGAGATCATAGATCTGAATCAATACCTCATGGATAAAGGATTGAACTATAAAGTACATCTACATGATCGTTGTGGCAGTCAAAGCTTTACGATTGAGACTATAGGTGATGAAGAGCTGACTCAGATGGATGCAGTGAAGAAAGTAATAATAGAATATTTTAGTCATAAGAAAATTACACTTAAATTTTCTGAGAATATGATGGAATTTTCAATCATTCAGTAATTGGATTCCAGTTGAATTGTTTTATAATATATGCTAGACTGATAAATAACAAAGGTGTTGCCGAAAGGTAGCACCTTTTTTTGTTCTTAAGCATTAAAATATGCTGAAACTTTGTTCTTTACATGAATTTTACATCGGTGTTTTGAGAACGGCAAGGCATCAGAATGGAGGTTATCATGGCAATTATGGTCAAAAAACTTTACAAAAATGGAACCTTTCTATACCATATGAATCTTATCGCCGGTCGGAACGGTTTGACTAACCTGGTTCAATGGGTACATATCATTGAGGATTGTGATGTTAGTGCTTTTTTGCATGGTAAAGAACTTGTTTTTACTGCAGGAATACTTAATAAGGAAAAGAACTGGCTGCTGAATTTTGTGCATAAGCTTTATGAGGCAGGGGTCAGCGCATTTGTGGTAAATATCGGACCTTATACAAAGGAGATTCCTCAAGAAGTTATTGAGTATTGTGATGAAGTAAATATGCCGCTGTTTACGATACCTTGGAAGACAAGAATGGTTGATATGACAAGAGATTTCTGCCGTAGAATCATGAATAATGATCATGTGGAAAGCAGTATTGCAACAACCATTAAGAATATAATTTTTAAAATAGGTGATCTTGATACTCAGGTATTACAGATGGAGCGTTATGGATATCAGAGAGACGGACACTTCTGCTTTATCAGTATTTATGCACAGGATAAGGAAGGACAATGCTCGCAGGAATATATGGATACTTTGGCAAACTACGCGGAAAAGACTGCGAGAAGCGTACGGGAATTATTTATTTCATTTTCTTATAAAGAATGCCTGATATTGGTGCTAGTTGATTATTTCGATAAGGACATTGATATTTTTGTAAAAGAATTTCTGAAACTTGCCCGAAGGGAAAAAAACAGATATCAACTTCATATGGGAATTAGTTCTAACGAACAGGGGCTGGATAAACAGGATAAAAATTTTGAGAAAGCCTTTTCGGCAATGGAAATGGCTATAATTAGAAACGAAACCTGCAGCTTTTACGACAGGCTGGATATCTATAAGGTTCTCTATTCTGTTAATGATAAAGCTATCTTGAGGAGCTATTATTATCAAACAATTGGTAAGCTGGAAGCAGCTGATCATAAAAATAACACAGAGCTTGTGAAACTTTTGCGAACCTATTTTGAGAATAATGCCAGCCTTCAGCTGGTGTCAGAGAAATTGTTCATTCATCGAAATACGGTTACTAACCAGCTGAAAAAAATTGAAAGTATAACAGGTTTTAATCCGATGGATCTGGAGGATCGGGTAAAACTATATCTTGGTTTTTATATTAAAGATATTATCTAGAATACAGACCCATAATGGTTACAGTTTAGCCGTAAGGTTGAACTGTAACCATTATGCACCTGCACAATAATGATTGGGCGCATATCAATTGCTTTTGTTAATGAGCGTGACTATAATAACATTAAATTAATATTTCATACAAAGGCAGCAACGGAGTTGATAAGAATTCCTTTGCTGCTTTTTAATTTAAGGAGGAAGATTGATATGCAGGGTGAAGTAATCAAAACAAAATTAAAGAAATACAATTTGCAGTCTTGGAGTAAACAAAAGAACATTAATCCGATTCCTGTTGAGAAAGCAGAAGGTATCTATTTCTGGGATTATGAGGGCAATCGCTATTCCGATATGTCATCCCAATTGGTTAATATGAATCTTGGATTTGGAAACAAAGCAATTGGGGATGCCATTAAAGAACAGGTTGATCAGTATTGTTTTGTCGGTCCGTCTTTTGGTGCTGCATCCAGAGCTGAACTGGCTGAGAAAATTATCAGTTTAATGCCGGATACCATGGGCAAGGTGTTTTTTACCAATGCCGGAGCAGAATCGAATGAAAATGCAGTTAAGATAGCAAAGATGTATACCGGAAGAAATAAAATCCTCAGCAGATACCGCAGTTACCATGGTTCCTCCTTCGGATCAGGAAATCTGACCGGGGAACCGAGGAGATATACCTTGGAGCCTGGGATACCGGGATTCGTTAAATTTTTCGATCCTTATGTATACCGCGAGGCTGTTGAATTCAAATCGGATGAGGATGCGACAAAATATTATATTTCCAAGCTGGATGAACAAATTCAATATGAAGGACCTAGTTCTATTGCAGCTATCGTTATGGAAACTGTCACAGGATCCAACGGAGTTATTATTCCACCTGAGGGATATCTGCCGGGAGTAAGAAAGCTTTGCGATAAATATGGTATACTAATGATTTGTGATGAGGTTATGACCGGCTGGTGCAGAACAGGTAAAATGTTTGCATTTGAAAACTTTGATGTAATTCCTGATATCGTTACCTTTGCGAAAGGTGTAACCTGTGGTTATGTTCCTCTGGGAGGCGTTGTGGTAAGTAAAAAGATTTCAGAATATTTTGATGAAAATCTGCTGTCGTGCGGCCTTACCTACAGCGGTCATCCACTTGCATGTGCTGCCGGTGTGGCTTGTATTAATTATTATGAACAGGCTGACATCCTGAGTAATGTCAACAAGGTCGGAAAAGTACTTGGCGAAAAGTTGGAAGCGATGAAGGCAGTTCATCCATGCGTGGGAGATGTGCGCTACATCGGTCTGTTTTCCGCGGTAGAACTGGTTAAGGACAAAGCTACGAAAGAACCATTGGTTCCATATGGAAGAGATCCGGAAGGAGTAATGGGAAAAATTATCGGTAAGCTTAAAGAGAAGAAATTTATGACCTATTCTCATGAAAATATGATTCTGGTTGCTCCTCCTTTAATTATCACCGAGGAACAGCTGCTAGAAGAACTAGCAAAGCTTGATGATGTACTTACAGATGTTGATAAATTAAAAATATAGTGAGGTGTTCTATGGCATATCAATTTACAATACCGGGACAGGTGATCATAGGAAAGAATGCTTTGGAGGCTGGAGAAGCTGCAATTAAGGGGCTTGGAAAGAAAGCATTGATTGTAACTGGAAAAATTGTTACAAAAACGGGTATGGTCAAAATCCTGACCGACTATTTCGAAAAATGGGGAATCAGCTACGAGATATTCAATGACATTACAGGAGAGCCTACCATAGAGATGATTGAGGAAGGTGTTAAAGTTTATAAAGCAGAAGACTGTGATTTCCTGGCGGCAATCGGGGGCGGAAGTCCACTTGACAGCGCGAAGGCGATTGCAGCAATGACAGTCCTTGGTGGTAAGATATCGGATTATATGGGAACGGAGATTAAGGGACAGTTTCCTCCCATGGTATTAATTCCGACAACTGCAGGAACAGGATCAGAGACAACAAAATTTACGATTATAACAGACACCAAAAAGGATGTAAAAATGCTGTTAAAGGGAGATGACCTACTTCCTGAAGTCGCAATCATTGATCCGGCATTTACAATGACAGCACCGCCGGATATTACGGCAGCGACTGGTATGGATGCCTTAACCCATGCAGTGGAAGCCTATACCTCAAGAAAGGGAAATACCCTGACTGATATCTATGCATTATCAGCAATAAAACGAATATTCACTTATCTGCCGAAGGCTTACAGTAACGGAAATGATGAGAAAGCAAGGGAAGAAATGCTGATTGCAGCTTATGAAGCAGGTGTCTGTATTAACAATGCATCCGTTACCCTGGTTCACGGAATGAGCAGACCGATTGGAGCTTTATTTCATGTACCACATGGTATTTCCAATGCAATGCTGTTGAAAGAATGTTTATCCTACGCACTGGATGGATGTTATGAAAGGTTTGCTACGATTGCACGAACAATCGGAGGGGCTGATGAAAGTACGAATGATAAAGAAGCAGCATTAGGGTTCTTAGATGCACTCGAGAAGCTTTGCAAAAATATTAAAATCCCGACACTTGTGGAATATGGCATTAAAAAAGAAGAATTTTACGCGGTAACAGATAAGATGGCACAGGATGCTATGGCAAGTGGCAGTCCATCCAATACGATAAAAGAAGTCAGTAAGGAAGATTTGATAGAGATATACCAGAAGCTCTTATAATTGAATTAAATAAGGAAATAACAAATGTACAATGGCGTAAGGCGTAAAGCTTTGCGCCGCTTTTTGTTTTATGACAGGAAGGCGTTTGTCATTTGATATGAAAGGGGGAAATGAAATGGAAGTAGCAGAAAAATTAGATGATGATTTTTTAGAAGAATCAGATGAGTTTCAAAATCAGGTAGAAATTAAGATTGAAAATTTAGGTGTAAGTTTTCCCGATAAGGACGGAGGTTCTCCGGTAGTTGCTCTACAGAATATTAATCTGGAGGTCAGACAGGGTGAATTCATTTCTTTGTTAGGCCCATCCGGCTGCGGTAAAACCACATTGCTTCGAACGATAGCTGATCTGCAGAAGCCAACCAACGGTAATATATCAGTCAGGGGGCATTCACCAAGAGAGATCCGTCTTCAGAAAAAATACGGTATCGTATTTCAGAATCCGGTTTTGTACGAATGGAGGACGGTAAGACGCAATGTATGCATGCCCATGGAGCTGATGGGAATTCCCAAAAAGGACAGAACGGCAAGAGTGACTAAGATGCTTGAGCTGGTAGGACTGATGGAGTTTGGTAAAAAATATCCTCACGAGCTTAGCGGCGGTATGCAGCAAAGAGTAGGCATCGCCAGAGCACTGGCCATCAAGCCTGAGATTTTACTTATGGATGAACCCTTTTCTGCACTGGATGAGTTTACGAAAGAGAAACTTCATGAAGATCTTTTGAGAATTTGGAAGAAGACGAATAAGACAATACTATTCGTAACTCATAACATACAAGAAGCCGTATTTTTATCCGACCGGGTGGTGGTATTATCTCCTCATCCCGGCAGGGTATCGGCAGTTGTAGACATCAATCTTGACAGACCTAGAGATCTGTCGATTAAGAGCTCACCGGAATTTAATGCATTGGTGGCGAAGGTTCGAAACAGCTTTGAAGGGGTGTAGGGTATGTACTTTATAAAATCAGCTGGATAGACTGTGAGGAATCATTGTTTACGATAGTTTCATCCGGCTTAGGAAACTCACAACCTCGAAATATGCGCCGGATTGAAACTATCGTAAACAATGATTTAGATAGAGTTTGTAAAGCTGATTTTATAAAGGGATATACGTTAGTGGAGAGGGTACAAGATAAAATACTAACTTCTAAATTACACTAACTTCTAAACAACTATCAGTAATTATTATAGATTTTTATGGAGGTTATTTATGAATAAAGTGAAGAAAGCGCTTACCTCAAAGAATATGGTAACCTTCGTCTGGGTGCTCGGGTTAATTGGTGTCTGGGAGGTTGGGGCTACCGTGGTAGAACATTCGAAGCGTACTCCGGAAAATGTTCTTCCGCATCTGTATCAGATCATAGAGTCAGTGATGAGTAAGAACCTGGTCAATGGAAGTCAGACAGCGATTCAGATTGTGTTGAGCAATGCGGGAATTACATTATTAAGGGCAGCAATCGGATTTCTGATTGGAATTGTAATAGGTTTTATACTCGCACTTCTTATGAGCTTATTTACATCAGTGGAAAAGACTTTTTTTCCTTATTTGATGATGATACAAATGATTCCCATCCTGGGTATGGCTCCAATTATCTTGGCAGTTACCAAGGATATTAACAAGAGCCGTATTGTAATTGCTGCAATACTTACCTTCTATCCGGTAGCTACGAATACACTTGCCGGGTTCAAGTCGGTAGAAAAGGAAAAGCATGAATTGATGTATTCTATTGCGGCAACCAAATATCAGATATACCTAAAACTCCTAATTCCGGCGAGTATGCCGTATTTCTATACAGGACTTAAGATATCCGCTCCTATGGCAATTACAGCTTCAATTCTGGTGGATACGCTACAGGGAGGCGGGGGACTCGGATGTATGCTGTCACAATCCTTAAAGCATGCGATGACCATCTACGTATTCTGGCAGATTGTGTTTATCAGTGCATTGATCGGAATTCTCAGCTATTATCTCATGACTCTGATAGAAAAAGTTATGTCACCGTATAAACGTACGAAGAAAGTTAAGAGGTGAGCAAAATGGAGACCAAAAAAAATTTTAGATTTAATAAAAAGACGATATCCATGGTAATGTATCCCATTTTGTTTGGTGTATTAATCGCAATTCTATGGCAGACGCAGGTTTTGCATAAAATGATTGGAGCAGATACCTTTACCTTACCGCTTCCGGGCAGAATTATCGGAATTATCGGCGATAATCTACCTTCGATTCTTAAAAATGTAAAAGCAACAGTTATTGTTGCGATTGGAGGCTTGGTATTAGGTTCCCTTCTAGGTTATTTACTTGCTATTGCAGCTACAGCATTTCCAAAATGGGGTGTCGGAGGTCTTACTATCGTATCCGCGTTTAATGCAATTCCGATTATCGCAATTGCACCAATCTTAAATAACTTAACAAAGGATTTCAGTAAAGATCCAAATACCAGAAGTATGCTGGCTAAGATGCTTGTAGTTATGATTGCCTGCACGGTATCAATGAGCATCAATGCCTACCGGGGTTTTACGGAACTAAAAACCTTTTCTCTGGATCTGATGAAATCCTATGCGGCCAGTAAAATAACCATATTCTTCAAGCTTAGAATACCAAATAGTGTTCCTTATGTATTTACCGCTTTAAGAGTCAGTGTACCCGGCTGTGTAATCAGCGCGTTGGTCAGTGAATATTTTGCGGAATATATTGTTGGGGTTGGACGGCAGATTCGTGAGAATATCGTCCTGGCTCAATATGCTACAGCATGGGCTTATATTACAGTTGCCTGTGCCATTGGTATTATCATGTATGTGATTCTACTTATCACAGAGGGTATTTTGTTGAAGGGACGCCGGTAATGGTAAAGTTCAACTTAATATAAAAATAAAAGGAGGACTAATTTATGAAAAAATTAGCAGGAAAAAAATTGACGAAGCTTTGTTCCCTACTATTGACTTTAGCAATGGTTATTACAATGATTACCGCATGCGGTGGCGCCAAGGATAAGGATACTAGTGCGGACGCCACAAAAGCACCGGAGGCTACTTCCAGTGCTGCAGACAACTCTTCAAAAGGAAGTTCAGAACCCTATTATAGTGCAGATCAGTCAGTAAAGGATATTATAGTTGATGCTGCAACCAAAGGAAAGGTTGGCAACTGGGGTCTAGGTAATGAATATGAGATTCAGGCACTTTTAACAAAATACGGTCAGCCAACCGATTACTTAAGCCAGGCATTCGATATGGATGGCTTTGATGATGACTCAATCGCTTTAGCATCTGCCATGACCTACAATGAACTTGGTTTAGTGAAAAACAGCTATGATGGCGGTTACGACTACGGCGATAAAGTAAAGTATATCGATATGAACGATGAAGGTGTTGCAATGCTTGAGGATAACATCTTTTGCACGAAGAAATTTGCGAAAAAAAATCCGAACACCGTAAAAGCATTTATTTATGCATCCATGAAGGGATGGGAATATGCATGTGCTCATCCGGAGGAAGCAGCAGAGATCGTATTTAAGAATGGTTCTTCCGTATCAGCAGACCATCAGGCTTATATGGCTTGTGAGGTTAAAAAGCTTGTAGAAACAGATACCACCGGTGCAGCTATAACAAAATACGGTAATATGGATGAAAAAGCGATGCAGCAGACACTTGATCTTGCCAAAAAGTACATTAAACTCGATGATTCAGCGGCAGCAGATAAATTACAGAATCTTACTCTTGATGATATCAGAGATACTACCTACTCGACAGATGCAATGGCTTCCGATGGTAAATTCACACCTGAGAAAAAGGATATATCCATTCAGTTAAAATGGTTACCTCAGGCACAGTTCATGGGTTATTATGTAGCACTTGATAAGGGTTATTACAAGGATGCCGGACTAAATGTTACGATTGTTCCAGGCGGTGGTGATATCTCTGAGACTACAGCAGTGAATAATGCACAGGTAGATTTCGGTGTAACCTGGGTATCCAATCTGATTGCTGCTAATGCGGGCGGTATGGATTTACTTGAGGTTTCTCAGGTATTCCAAAGATCCGGACTTGTACTGGTATACAAACTGAATCAATAATTTAGCTTACTGACAGAGATTGTTTCATTGTAATAGACTGCTACAAAGCCTTCGCTCATTTTTCATTTGCTTTGCAGCGGTCTAACCCCAAGTAATATTTGGGTAATAAAATCAGCTACCCTATGGTACAGATTGGAGGAAGTGTGAAAAATCAAGATTTTTCACACGGCAAATTTGTGCTGACGCCCAAATTCGCGGTGTTTCGGCAGATTGGAGGTTTTTATGGATTTATTAATTAAGAATGGTACGATTGTTACTGCAAAAGAAAGCTTTATAGCAGATATTGCAGTGGATAATGAAAAAATTGTATGCATTGGAACAAATCTTACATTTGATGCGGATAAGGTAGTCGATGCCACGGGTAAATTGGTGCTGCCAGGAGCTATTGATGCACACACCCATCTGGCAATGCCCTTTGGCGGAACAATATCAGCAGATGGTTATCTGTCAGGAACCAGAGCAGCAGCCTGCGGAGGCGTTACTACGGTATTTGATTACCCGATGCAGAGAAAGGGGAAAGGAATTCTTGAAACCGTGAAAGTCAGAGAGGAAA
>JAEWMT010000112.1 GCA_023393095.1 Bacillota bacterium | reverse complement strand
GACCCCTGAGAGACTAACAGGTTGATAGGACAAAGGTGGAAGTGCGGTAACGTATGGAGCTGATTGTTACTAATAGGTCGAGGGCTTGACCTAAAAAGGTTTGCAGTTAAGAGAATTCTAACGAATTTTTAGGATGGAACATTTTCGTGTGTAGGTTTTAGTCAATTGAATAAGTAAGTCTAAAGTTCAAGACGAAATCGTTTTGGACTTTTTGGTTATGCAAAAAATCTATGATATAGGATCATAGCATTATGACAAGGCGGCTAAAGTCCAGCGTGGGGTGTATTTAAACAAATCATGCCCTTTCACTGAATTTTAGCCGCCTTTATATTATTCCACCCGTTTTATCGGATAATTGCTGACTTATAATAAAATTTATTAGTGCATCTTGACAAATAAAATAAAATGTAATATATTACATATTATAAAAGCGTAATATATTACATAATATAATAGAGGAGGAATATGGAAAAATATTATTATGGTGAATAATGCTTAAAAGAAAGGAGTTACAAAAAATGACTAGAGAGGAAATGTTAGTAGGATATGATAATGAGCAAATCTTTATTGGTACGCTTATGGCTCTTAGCAATAGAATACAGGCTGTTGGAGATTCTTTTTATGAGGAGATTACCTTTAAGCAATTTTTTTTGTTGATTTGCCTAAATCTATTCCGTGAGAATGCTCCAACAATCAATGAACTATCCGATATCATGGGAAGCTCCCATCAGAATGTAAAACAGATTGTTCTCAAACTAGAAAAGAGTGGGTTCATCAGAACCTATATCGATCCAGTGGATCGAAGAAAACTACGTGTAGCTATAACAGATAAAATCGAACGGTTTAACGAAAAATATGAAAAGAGCGTAAATGATTTTTTTCATGCTATGTATCAAAATGTAGATGAAGAGGAACTGGCGATCACATTAAAAACAATAACTAAAATTGAATATAATATTGGAGCAATGAAAGGGGAATTGTCATGAAGAGTATCGTAGTATATAATAGCAAGACCGGATTTACCAGAAAATACGGAGAGTGGATAGCAGGGGAGTTAGGGTGCAAAGCAATGCCTATGAAGCAGGCTGATTACTCAGATTGTGATGTTATCATCTATGGCGGTTGGCTTATGGCTGGAAAAATTGCCGGTTTTGACAAAATCAAAGAAAACGCTGCAATCAGGTCTAAGAAGCTTATTGTTTATGCTACTGGAATGACAGGAATGACAGATACAAAAGCAATTGATAAAATCAAGAATGATAATCTTTCAGGTTCAGAACAGAAGGATATTCCTTTTTATTATTTTGAGAGCGGTATAAATTATGAAACCATGGGCTTCTTTTCAAAAAGCATGCTAAAAATGATGTGTAAGTCATTGGGCAAGAAAAAGAATAAAACCGAGGACGAGACAAATATGATGAAGGCTCTTTCTTCCTCCACCGACCGTTCTGATCAAACATATATTAAGGCGCTCGTTGATTATGTAAGGGGGATTCTATAATATAATAGCAGTTATGAGTGACAATATTTACTAGATACGATGCTTTCTTTACTGAAAGCGGCTTTTGTTTCATGCTATACAGGTAATACTGCAATTCAAAGTAGTGGAGTTTAATTGACACAGCATCTTATGAAAGAGAGTCATTAATACTACTACTAATTTTCATATAACTAGTACATATACAGAGGGTATAAAAATGTCCGGATCAGATCCTACTTTTAGCAGATATCTATCCGGACAATAAAATTATTTAATTCTTATATATCGTTTCTACTATTTTTCATTTATTTACATCGTAACATTTCTATGCAGCTGCGACTTATCAATACCATCAGGCTCGCTTGCAATAAAATCAAACGTGCTATTCTTATAATAATAACTGACAAACAAAAATCCAAATAATAAAATGATAGTTACAAATAAACCACCCTCAGGACCGAAGGCACCGCCGTTTAGCAATGCATTACCGGTATTTTGAGTAGTTATGATACCGTTCGAAGTATTGCCACTTACTTCAAAGCCATATACGCATCCCTGGAAGTAGTTCCAGGTAATATGAAAGCCGATACACATCCATAAATTACCCGACTTAAGATACATAAAGGCAAATAAGATACCTACAAGGGTAAGGTTAAGATAAGCAATTAAACTGATTCCAGAGTTACCACTATGCATTAAAGCAAAAATGATTGCGGAACCAAGTACTGCAACGTAGACATTTCTTGTCTGTCGCAGAGCAGACATAATGTAACCACGAGTGAAGATTTCTTCTGCAAAACCGACTGATATATAGATCAATACATAGACTAATTGATCCCATGTAAAATGAGGAGCCCAGGCTGTAACTTTGGCAGAACTTGTTAAGACCAGTAATATAAATACCATGGATATGGATACAATACCAAAGAATAACCCGATAATAAGTTCTTTTGTACCTTTTTTAAAGCTGGTTAATCCCATATTGGATAACGGTCTCTTAATGATATATTTCCATGCAACAACAGGAATAAGAATAAATGTTATTTCCTGGATTAGTAGCGAAACATATTTGAATGTGTTATTTCCTTCGGTGATAGAGCGGATCTCATTTTGGAACTGTGTCATATCTATTTTACTACCCTTCATTTGTAATAAATAGTATATGCCAACAGCTATTCCTATTATAATACCGATTATTATAGTCAATAGGTAGCTTGTTACCATCATTCCGGCAATTTTCCAGCCGGAACGTACTTTCCCCTCTCTGTTCTTAAACATGCAAAATCCCCCTTATTAAGCTTATGATAGATAATTGCAAAAGCATATCATGATTGAAATTTATTAATTACAAATATATATGGTCGATAAGATTTGCAATTACCGTATTAATTAATTTTTGTTCATATTCTTCACAGCAGTAGATAGCATTAGTTTAATTCGGTTCAGCTGATTAACCTCGCTGGCACCGGGATCATAATCGATTGCCACGATGTTAGCTTCGGGATGTTGTCTTCTTAATTCCTTTATTACACCTTTCCCTACGATATGATTCGGCAGGCAGGCAAAGGGCTGTGTACATACAATATTCTTAACACCGGAATGTATTAATTCCAACATCTCACCGGTTAAAAACCAACCTTCACCAGTCTGGTTACCGGTGGATACGACGGGCTCGGCATATTCAGCGAGCTTCTGAATCGGAACCGGAGGAGTGAAGCGCTTACTCTTTTCAAACTCTGTTCTTGCAGTTTTACGTAACTGTTCCAGAGCCCAAATTGAAATGTTACTGATTCTCGCACTGGATTTCTTCTTGCCAAGGTATCTTGCTTTGAAATTACTATTATATGCACTGTACATGAAGAAGTCCATTAAGTCGGGAACAACTGCTTCTGCACCTTCAGATTCAAGCAGTTCAACAAGATAATTATTGGCAGAGGGAAGGAATTTTACAAGAATTTCTCCTACAACTCCGACCCTAGGTTTACGAAGATCTTCTTTCAGGGGAAGATGATCAAAATCATTTATGATTCCACGGATATTTTTCTTATATTCTCCCCATTTTCCCTTACTTAAGCTCTGGATACAGATATCACGCCATTTTGCATGAAGAGCATTTGCAGATCCGGGTTCTAATTCATATGGTCTGGTACGGTAAAGTACTCTCATGAATACATCACCGTATACTAATGACTGCATCGCACTAATTAAAAGCTTTGGTGTAATCTTAAGACCCGGGTTTTTCTCAAGCCCAGCAGTACTTAAGGATACTACAGGGATTTGCTGCATACCTGCCTTTTCCAGCGCTCTTCGAATGAAACCGATGTAATTAGTTGCACGGCAGCCGCCGCCGGTCTGTGTAATCATAACAGCTACTTTATTTAAATCATATTTTCCTGATAATAATGCATCCATAATCTGACCGACAACCATTAGGGAAGGGTAGCAGGCATCATTATTAACATACTGCAGTCCGACATCCACTGCAGTTCGGTTATCATTTGGAAGAACAACGACATTATAACCGCCAGCTCTGAGTGCTGGCTCAAGAAGATCAAAATGAATCGGTGACATCTGCGGAGCAAGAATGGTATAAGTCTTACGCATTTCTTCGGTGAAAATAACCCTGTGGTGTCCGGAGAAGGTAGGCTTCAGATCAATATGCTTAACTTCACGTTCACGTACAGCAGATAATAGGGAGCGAATACGAATTCTTGCAGCTCCAAGGTTATTTACTTCATCAATTTTCAAAACGGTATAGATTTTACCGGACTTCGTTAGAATGTCATTTACTTGGTCCGTGGTAACAGCATCAAGACCACAGCCGAAGGAATTCAATTGAATTAATTCCAAATTAGGCTGAGTACGGACATAGGAAGCCGCAGCATATAATCTTGAATGATACATCCACTGATCCACAACAATGGTTGGGCGGTCAATTTGACCAAGATGCGATACAGAATCTTCAGTTAATACCGCTACGCCATAGGAGTTGATCAATTCCGGAATTCCGTGATTAATCTCCGGATCAATATGATACGGACGACCGGCAAGTACGATTCCTTTACGTCCTGATGCACGCAGATAGGAGATCGTCTCTTCACCCTTCAGACACATGTCGTTGCGGGCGGTGGAAAGCTCGGTCCAAGCTACGGATACTGCCTTTTTAACCTCTGAAGCAGTAATTCCAGACTTTGCTGTAAACAGTTCCACTAGGCGGTTGCAAAGGATTTCTTCATTTTCAAAAGAAAGGAAGGGATTTTCAAAATTGATGGAAGGATCTTTCAGTTCCTCCACATTATTTTTAATATTCTCTGGATAGGAGGTTACAATTGGACAGTTATAATGATTGTTTGCTCCATCGATTTCTTTACGCTCATACGGAATACTAGGATAAAATATGTATTTAATACCCTGATCGATTAACCATTTGATATGTCCGTGAGCAAGTTTTGCCGGATAACATTCCGATTCACTTGGAATGGATTCAATACCAAGCTCGTAAATATTACGGCTGGAGGTGGGTGACAGTACGATGCTGTAACCTAATTCAGTAAAGAAGGTATGCCAGAAAGGATAATTCTCATACATGTTGAGAACTCTAGGAATTCCAACCACACCGCGCCTTGCCTGAGCTGCCGGTAAATCGGGATAATCAAAATATCTCTTTAATTTATATTCAAATAAGTTAGGAATATTGTCTGCATTTTTTTCTTTACCAATTCCTCTTTCACAACGGTTACCTGTAATATACTGTCTGCCTCCCGTAAACTTATTGATTGTAAGTAGGCAGCTATTGGTACAGCGCTTACAGCGAGCCAAAGAGGTTTCAAATTTTAACTCGTTAATCTGGTCAATGGTAAGCATCGTACTTTCTTCTCCATCATAATGCTCTCTTGCAATCAGTGCAGCACCGAAAGCTCCCATAATACCGGCAATATCCGGTCTAACTGCTTCACAGCCGGAGATTGTCTCAAAGCTACGAAGAACGGCATCATTATAGAAGGTACCACCCTGAACGACCATTTTTTCGCCAAGATCTTTTGGATTTGTAATCTTAATAACTTTATATAAAGCATTTTTGATAACCGAGTAAGCAAGACCCGCAGAAATATCGGCTACGGTTGCGCCTTCCTTTTGTGCCTGCTTCACCTTTGAATTCATAAATACGGTACAGCGGGTTCCAAGATCTATCGGATTCTGTGCAAACAGGGCAACCTTGGCGAAATCCTGAACCTCGTAATTTAAGGATTTTGCAAAGGTTTCAATAAAGGAGCCGCAACCAGAAGAGCAGGCTTCATTTAATAGAACGTTATCAACGGTTTTATTTCTTATTTTAATACATTTCATATCCTGACCACCGATATCAAGGATACAGTCCACATCAGGCTCAAAAAACGCGGCAGCATGGTAATGTGCTACAGTTTCTACTTCACCCTCATCGAGTACTAGAGCAGCTTTAATTAGGGCTTCGCCGTAGCCGGTGGAGCAGGAACGCACAATTTTTGCATTATCGGGAAGCTGGTCATAAATTTCCTTGATGGAGCGTATGGCTGTCTTTAATGGGCTGCCGTTGTTATTACTATAGAAGGAATAGAGGAGGGAGCCGTCCTCACCAACCAAAGCAACCTTCGTTGTAGTTGAACCGGCATCAATTCCAAGATAGCAGTTACCTTCGTAATCCTTTAGGTCGCCCTTTTTCACGGTATGTATGGAATGACGTTTCTTAAATTCTTCGTATTCCTCTTCATCAGTAAATAACGGTTTCATACGATTTACTTCAAAATCCATCACAATTCCTTGGGACAATAATTCGTGTAAAGCAGAAAGCTCCTTGCTAACTTCAAGTTTTGCATTCATAGCAGCACCTAACGCAGCAAACAGATGGGAATGCTCCGGTGAGATTACTTGATTCTCACTAAGATTCAAAGTACGTATAAATGCATTCTTAAGCTCGGTTAAAAAGTGAAGAGGACCTCCAAGAAATGCTACATTTCCTCGAATTGGTTTGCCACAGGCTAATCCGCTAATGGTCTGGTTAACCACTGCCTGGAAGATGGAAGCGGAAAGATCCGGTTTTGTTGCCCCTTCATTAATCAGCGGCTGGATATCGGATTTTGCAAATACACCACATCTCGCAGCAATCGGATAGATTGCCTGATAGCTTTTAGCATATTCATTCAGACCGGATGCATCCGTTTTTAATAAGCTTGCCATCTGGTCTATGAAAGAACCGGTACCGCCTGCGCAGATTCCATTCATACGTTGTTCAATTCCGTTGGTAAAATATATAATCTTGGCATCTTCACCGCCAAGCTCAATTGCTACATCAGTTTGAGGAGCATAATCCTGAAGAGAAGTTGATACGGCAACAACTTCCTGAATAAATGGAATATCCAAGTGTTTTGAGATCGTTAATCCACCGGAGCCGGTAATTACAGGCGAAACCGAACAATCACCCAAAGCATCCATCGCTTTTTTCATTAAGCCTGCCAATGTTTCCTGTATATTTGCAAAATGACGCTCATAATCAGAAAATAGAATTTCTCCAACTTCATTTATAATAACAATCTTGACCGTAGTTGATCCAATATCAATACCTAATTTACTCTTCATAATTATATATCCTCCAATTTACCGACATACTGTAAATAACACTTTCCGGTTCTCGTAAGTATTATTTGTCGGTTCTAGAACAGCTTTTTATATTATACGATACATAAAACTTAAGTTCAACAGTATAATTTTTCAGAACTTTATTTCATTAGAAAAATATAGGAAGCTATCATGTTTAATGGGGTTACATATCAGCTTTCACCCAAGTAAAGTTCTACATTTGAGCCTTAACAAAAAGCTTCCCATAGAATATATTATAATAAAACCCCGTGAAGCTTTAGTAAAAGGAGTGTTCTTATGTACTGTATTAATTATACGATTAAGAAAGGTGATACTCTTTATAGAATCAGCCGGCATTTCAATATATGCCTGAATGCAATTATGGATGCAAACCCACTGGTTAATGTGTATCATCTGATAGAAGGTGATACAATTGTAATACCGGTAAGCGTACCGCAGAATCGATATAAAAATTTTACAACATATTTAATTAAAGATGGAGATACCTTGGGCAGAATTTTGGATGAAAACAGCATAAACCTTGCTGATCTGATGGAGTTCAACAATCTTGATGATATCTATCTACTGCAAGGAACAACCCTAAATGTGCCTATTTTGGATGATGGAGAAGATGATATTACGTTATGAATCGGAATTTATATCTTCTGGCAAGGCCACAGTATAGAGCATAAAGAAAGCTTTCGAGATTTTTTGATCATAAAAATTTAGAATTTTATTAGAAATATATTCATTTGTTTTGTTTGACAAAGGTAGGATTAGAACATATAATAAGTTTGAATTACATGAAAGATGAATTGGGTATCTAATTCATCTTATATTTTAGAGTAATAAAAAGATAAAAATATTCCAATAATTATTAATGGAAGAAAAGGATGTGGTAAGGATGGAAGCCGGCCCTGGTAGTAGTCATAAACATAGGGAAGAATACAAAATAATAAGGACTGCGAATGGCTATGGTAGCATTATATCTATCCTGGTAACATCTAATGTATAGATCATAATGTTTATTCCATTGTCTAAAAGTGCTCAACGAGTACATACGCAGTGGAAAGGAGCATTTATGATCGATATTTTTAAAACAATTGATGGATCATTACAAAGAATGACCGGAATTACTGAGGGAAGCTGGGTCGCCATGACAAATCCCTCTGCGACAGAACTTCTTGAAATTGCTGAAGAAACAGGAATCGAGATAGATCATTTGAGAGCTCCTCTGGATGAAGAAGAGCGTGCGAGAATTGAAGTGGAGGATAACTATACCTTAATATTAGTAGATATTCCTGCACTGGAAAAAAGAAATGAGAAAGACCGTTATGTTACGATACCTCTTGGTATTATTGTAGCAAAGGATTTGCTGATAACGGTATGCCTGGAGGAAACACCGGTATTAAGATGTTTTGCTGATGGACGTGTCAGAGATTTTTATACCTTTAAGAAGACACGTTTTATTCTTCAGATTCTGTACAGGAATGCTTCTACTTATTTACAGAATCTAAGAAGTATTGACAGAAAAAGTGAAGAGATTGAACGTAAGCTTCATATGTCAACACAAAATAGAGAATTAATTGAATTATTGGAATTGGAAAAGAGCCTGGTGTATTACACTACATCGCTCCGTTCCAATGAAGTTGTATTTGAAAAGATGTTAAAACTAGAATCGATTAAACATTATCCTGAAGATGAAGATCTTCTGGAGGATCTGATTATCGAGAATAAACAGGCGATTGAAATGGCTAATATCTATAGTGGTATTTTAAGCGGAACAATGGATGCATTTGCATCGATTATTTCCAATAATCAGAATATTGTTATGAAATTCCTTGCAGCGGTTACAATTGTATTATCAATACCGACTATGATTGCAAGCTTTTATGGTATGAACTTTGATCTGGTGCCTGGAATGCACAGTCCTATTGGATTTTATATAGTAGTAAGTACCGCCTTAATCATAGCCATCATAATCGTATTGATCTTCAGGAAGAAGAAAGTCTTTTAGTTTTACTTGAAAGGTACAGGTGTTTTACATGAAGTTTTTAAATAAACTGGAAAGAAAATTTGGTCGGTATGCAATTACAGGCTTGATGAAATATGTAGTAATATTATTTGTAATTGGTTTGGCAATTGGTGTATTCATGCCGCCGTTATTGTATTATAAATATTTTGCCCTGGATTTTTACATGGTGGCAAGAGGTCAAATATGGCGATTGATTACATTTATCATTCCGATTAGTTCGATGAATGGAGTTTTATTCTTACTGATTACCACTTATTTTTATTACATTATTGGTAATTCTCTTGAAAATGCATGGGGAGCCTTCCGTTTAAATCTTTATTTCTTCTCAGGCATCCTATTTAATATTTTAGCATACTTTATTACGTTCCTGATTACGGGTCAGTATTTATGGGGATCTTGTCTGAGTATGGTATGCGGTACTCTGTTTTTTGCATTTGCTGCGATGTATCCAAATATGCAGTTTTTGTTCTATTTCATAATACCGATTAAAGCAAAATACCTGGCATGGTTCCAGGGAGCAGTTTATTTGATAAATATATTTGACTATATTAGAAGTGGTAATTACTTTATGATTATATCGCTATTGGTATCCTTGGCGAACTTCTTAATCTTCTTCTTAATGACCAGAAATTACAACAGAATTTCGCCAAGCGAATTCAAACGTAAAGCCACTTATCGAAGACAGATGAACGAAGCAAGAAATCAGGGTAATGTTACGCAGTTTCGGGGAAAGAATGTAATTACAAAGCATAAATGTGCCGTATGCGGAAGAACAGAGCTGGATGATGAGGCATTAGAATTTCGCTTCTGTTCCAAATGTGATGGTAATTATGAATATTGCATGGATCACCTGTTTACCCATGAGCATGTCCATAAATCGTAGCGGATATTATCCATTGTTACAGTCCGGCCTTATGGATAAATGGAACAAATGATGTACAGAAATATCATCATAGTCTAAACTTTAATCATTAATCATATAAATAGCTTGAACAAGAGAGATATGTGTAGATGATTTTCATATTGGGAAAAATAAAGTGCTTATTATCATAAATAATAGGCACTTGTTAATAATAGGATACATTTTTGTATAAAATCAACACCAGGTAACGAATAAAGCAAATAATGCGAATTAGTTTAATATATATTACTGGTTTATTATGGATACTACTGCTATAATGAAGCTTAGAAATATACAGTTAAGCAAAATAGGGACAGGATGGTTAAGTAATGGATAAGAGAATTAGACATATCAGCAAAGAAATAGAGGTCGGCAGATTATTAGAACAGAATATACCACAGTTATTAAATTATATGGCTGAAGATTATCAGATCATGGCAGAAGTGCGGCTGGCCATGCACTATTTTACTTTTTATGAAGCCTATTATGATGATGAGAATACTTGGAGTCAGGATATACAAACTGTAATATCGAAAATTAATGATATTATTAGTAATTTTATATTAAAGAGTCAGAGTGGAGATGGACGGGAAGAGGCAATCCGACAGATAGATAATATCCGTAAGGATATCATGAAACGGATGGGGGCACTTACCGCTTACACGGATCTATTTCAAAATTATGAATATGTACTTAACCGCTTGGAATATAGATTTAAAGAGGGTATTAAAGAAATTGATGATGATACTGAATTTTCAAAAGAAATTCTCAGATATATCTTTGATTCCGAAGATAATTTTGTAATTAATGAAAAAATAAAAGAAATACTTGGCCAACTGCCGATAAGAATGACCAAGCAAAAATATTTTGATATATTAAAAGAAAGCCTGAATGCATATCTGGGAAATGATACTGAGGCACTTGATACCTATTTATATATGCTTAAGACATCTGCTATGCTGTATCAAGAGGAAGAAATGGAGACATTTTATCCTAGGTTATGGGAGAAGAAAGAGCATCTATCCCATCTGGATTACAAGGACATCACGAAAGAAAACTATGAAAAAGCATTAAATATGCTCCATGCAGCGACTTTGACATTAGAAACAGAAACATCTGTGTATATTAGCCTACAGGAAATCATAAATGAAATATATGTAATTCTTCTTTGCATTCCTTATTCCGGAATGGTGGATTGCATTGACAGGAAGACAACAGAAGCAGCAATCTCTATTATTGGGGATATTAATAAGGCATTCCTTGAGAAGGAGAAAGTAGAACTTCCGTCTGAATTAACTCAGAAGTTTGTAGATTTGGAAGGGGTACAAGAGGAACTATCCATTGACATTGATGTAATGGAGAATGCACTGTATGATATCGGACATAATCACAACAATATGGTTCAAAGTCTCATGTTAAGTCAGTTTATGCAGGTGATTGTGTGTGCCCAGAAATTATTATCAAACAGCTTATTTATTGATTTAGAGATTAAGGCAGCAGCTGATCTCGTTGTTGATGAAGATAGAATAAAGAAAGAAATGGATGCTTTGGAAAAGGAACTTCAGAATCTGTTTTCCTCACATGACAAAATGATAGGCCGTGCAGTAATGGCAAATACTTTGAACAAGATGCCGGTATTTTTCACAAGTCATAAAGAAGTAATGGATTATGTTATCTACAGCCTTGAAAGATGTGCTGATCGTTATGAAAAAGTAGCCTGCTATGAGATAATTAATGGAATTATGTCTGAATAAGACTGTATTATTAATGGTAATTTGTGGTATACTTATGTTAAAGACAAATTGCAAGCAATAGAATCTCCATATTTAAAGGTAAGGGACTCTTATGATTTTATGGACGTCACGAATTTATGTTGGTAATAAAATAAAAAAGAAAAAAGATAAGGTAATCGCCTCCATTAATAATAATGAGGTAACCTTCGGAGTATATTGTATTACATTTGCTTCCCATCAGGACAACCTGTTTGACATTATGGATGCAAATGAGCTTCTCTTTCCTCATTATAAAAAATCAGAGGTTCGTATCATCGGACTTGCGAAAGGAAAGAATGAAGCCGTTCATTTGGTACAAAGAATGCTAATGGAGGTTTATCATAAAACTGGTAACTTTGATGTAAGGGCTTATTTTACATAAGATTAACTTTGATATTGGATATTGCAAAAAGATTTTGCAATTTGGTAAATTATTAAGACAGGCGGTGGGTTCGGGTAGATGCTTCATATTATCCTACTGATATTGAAAATAATCGGTATCATTTTATTAGCGATTATTGGGTTGCTTTTGTTAGTCTTTCTAACCGTACTGCTTGTACCCATAAGATACCGTGTGACTGTTACTCATGGTGAGGATTTCTTTTTGGATGGCAGGTTATCATGGTTACTGCATCTTATTGGTGCCAGAATTACTCACTTAGAAGGGAAATTCCATATACGGATAAGAGTATTATGGTTTACTTTATATGATAACTTAAAACCAAGATTACCAAAAGTAAAAAAGAAAAAACGTATGACTTCCATAAAAAGAAGAAATAAGAAAAATGCTCAGTCAAGGAAGATTCATAAAAATAAAGGTAAAGATAAAGATATAAATGAGAAATTAAATAAAGGTTTAGATAAAGATATTGATATTGGTTTGGATAAAGATGTAAATAAAGATGAAAATAAAGATATTAATATATATAATCAGTCGATGATATCAGATAGAAACTCAAGGACATATAAAGAGACCGGACAGAAGGAAAATAATAAAATGTCAGATTCAACTTCTATAATCGAAACCCAGCATGAGACTGAACAGAAAAATGAACATAAAAAGGACAATGAATCGCTTGATATCATGAAATCTTCTTTGAAGGACGATCAATATGAGGTTAAAGGCCAATCATTGAAAGGCTATGCGAAGATTTCAATTTTTCAAAAAATTATAAATAAAATAAATTCGATAAAAGAAAAAGTGCTTGCATTTTTCAGAGAAATTAAACAAAAAATATTAAAGTGGTTAGAAACTGTTACTAAGTTAAAGAATAAACTCGATCTGGTTTTGGATTTCACTAGGAATGAAATAAATAAAGAAGGCTTTCGAATAACTTATGCCAGTCTAAAAAGATTGTTGAAACATATGTTGCCAACAAAATTAAAATCAAGAGTATATTTTGGAACCGGAGATCCTTGTAGTACAGGACAAGCTTTGGCTGTGCTAGGATTCCTTTATAGCATTTACGGAGACAAGGTTGTGATTATACCGGATTTTGAAAACAAAAGGCTGGAAGGAGAACATATTGCAAGTGGAAGAATAAGATTGATAACAATCCTTATAATAGTCATAAAGCTTATATTAAATAAACGGTTTAAACAGTTAAAGAATAATTTCCAAATATTAAAGGAGGCGTTATAAATGGCAGAAAATAATTTTAATTCAACAGTTGAATCATTATTCAAAGGCATGGATAATTTTATCACAACCAAAACGGTTGTAGGTGATGCTGTCAGAGTAGATGAAAATACAATCATTTTACCTCTGGTTGAAGTAAGTTTTGGTGTTGCTGCCGGAGCATTTGCCGGAGAAAAGAAGAATAATGCCGGAGGTGGTATGGGTGGTAAAATTTGTCCAAGCTCTGTTCTTGTCATTCAGAATGGAACCTCCAAGCTAGTTAATATCAAGGAACAGGACAGTGTAACGAAGATATTGGACATGGTTCCTGATCTAATTAACAGATTTACAAAAAATAAAAAGAAAGATGAATTTGACGAAAAGGTAGAAGAAGCCATTAAGAAACAAAAGGAATCCGCATCTGATATTTAAGCTGTTATCGAAGTGATTTTATAGACAAAATTCTGCTTGCATTTAAATTCATATTCTGGTAGAATGAATTTGTTTGTAAGGCCAAATGGGTCGATATTGAAAAAGATAAAAACCTTAAGGAGGTGCTTCTGATGGCAAAATGTTCGATATGTGATAAAGGTGCTCACTTTGGTATCGCTGTGAGTCATTCTCATAGAAGATCTAACAAGATGTGGAAATCCAACGTAAAATCTGTTAAGGTAAAAGTTAACGGCGCAGCAAAGAAAATGTATGTTTGTACTTCCTGTCTTAGATCCGGTAAAGTAGAACGCGCATAAGGAAAACGATGGGTGTCAGGGGATCTTGACACCCGTTTTTTATTGCATAGGAAATTACTTCCTATGCAATAAAAAGCGCTCCGCCAAGCGAAATTGTTTCATTTAGAACAAATATATTTCTGAACATTTATCATTAATATCAATAAAATTAAGATCAATAATATTAAGTAGAATGCATGATAGATGGAAGATATATATTAGTTACAGAATAGATTATAGCCAAGTAGTAAGCATAGAATTATGATACATATTGCCAAAATACCATTCGTGATGAATAGCATTATTGTCATGCCAATGGCAATCCAAAAAAGGATAAAGCCAATCATTCTCTTCATAATTGTCACTTCCAATCATAATCATAGTAATATATATTATGCAGAAGAATCTATGGTTATCACGAAGTACAAGTTATAAATAAAGCGCAGGAAAGTAATAAAGGCATATATTAAATATAATTCTACAATTACTGATTTTATTATCGCAATACTGCAGACGTGGTAGCTTATCTATAGTATTATATTGGGTATAATAAAATTGACATAGAAAATAAATATATGACAGATAATAGATAGGAGGGTTAATATGAAAGGATATATGAATACGAAAATAGGTGAAATATTAATTGATAGTGATGTTTTGGCAAAGTATGCCGGAGCTTCGGCAATCGAATGCTTTGGTGTAGTTGGAATGGCTTCCGTTAACGTTAAGGATGGAATTGTTAAATTGTTAAAGAGGGACAGCTTGAGTCACGGTGTCAATGTTGCTATAGAAGAAAATAGAATTACAATAGACCTGCATATTATCGTTTCCTATGGTGTTAGTATTTCTGCGGTTGCTGATAATTTGATCAGCAACGTTAAATATAATGTTGAAGAGTTCTCAGGACTTGAAGTAGAGAAAATTAACATCTTCGTTGAGGGTGTTAGAGTGATTGACTGATTCTGAGATCAACGTTTAAGGAGGAAAACCAGTGGTTATTAAGACGATAGATGCAAAAACATTGAAAAAGATGTTTCTTGCAGGAGCAGCAAGACTAGAAGCTAATAAAGAAATAATTAATGAATTAAATGTATTTCCTGTGCCGGACGGCGATACAGGTACTAATATGACCCTTACAATTAAGTCTGCAGTGAAAGAAGTAAATAATCTAACGAATCCCACAATTGAAGAACTGGCAAAAGCTATATCTGGGGGTTCTCTACGAGGAGCAAGAGGTAATTCAGGTGTTATACTTTCACAGCTATTTCGTGGTTTTGCAAAGGAAATTAAAGATTTTAAAGAAATAAATGTTACAGTCATGGCGAATGCATTCCAGAAAGCAATGGAAACAGCATACAGAGCTGTTATGAAACCGAAAGAAGGAACTATCTTGACTGTTGCCAGAGGAGGTGCTGAGAAAGCACTTGAGATGGTATCTGTAACAGACGATTTGGTGTATTTTAGTAAAGAGGTAATTGCTCATATGGAAACAGTTTTAAAGAATACACCAGAACTTCTACCCGTATTAAAAGAGGCAGGAGTGGTGGATTCCGGTGGTCAGGGTCTGCTTGAGATAGTCAAAGGAGCATATGATTCTCTTATTGGTAAGGAAATCTCTTTCAGTAATCTGGAAATAAATGAAGGTACAACAACAGGTGCCGGCAGACAGGGAATTTCAACGGAAGATATTAAATTTGGTTACTGTACCGAATTTATAATTATGCTTGAAAAAGAATACAATTTAAAGATAGAAGAAGAGTTTAAAGCGTATCTGGAATCTATTGGTGATTCTCTTGTGGTCGTTTCGGATGATGATATCGTAAAGGTTCATGTACATACGAACGATCCGGGTCTTGCGATTTCGCGGGCGTTAACGTATGGATCCTTAACTAGGATGAAGATTGACAACATGAGAGAAGAGCATAATGAAAGAGTCATAAAGGAAGCAGAGAAAGCAGCTAAAGAACAGAAAGCGACAAAGGATCAGAAGGTAGAAGAGAATAAAGCTGCTGCAAAGCAACCAAGAAAGAAAACCGGATTTATTGCTGTTTCCATGGGTGAGGGATTGGATGAGATTTTTACCGGTCTTGGAGTTGACTATATTATCAAAGGTGGTCAGACCATGAATCCAAGTACGGAGGACATGTTAAATGCCATTAGTGAAGTAAATGCAGATAATATTTTCATTCTTCCGAATAACGGTAATATTATTCTGGCAGCCGAACAGGCAAAGCAACTTACGGAGGATAAGAAAATATTTGTTGTTCCATCAAAGACTGTTCCTCAGGGTATTACTGCAGTGATTAATTTTATATATGATAAGACTCCATGGGAAAATGCTGAACGAATGAGCGAAGAGATGAAGAAGGTTAAATCCGGTCAGGTTACCTATGCTGTCAGGGATACTAGTATTGACGGCAAAGAAATAAAACAAGGTAATATCATGGGTATTGGAGATAAGACCATTTTATCCGTAGGTACTGATATTGACGAAACTACATTAGAACTTATTAAATGCCTGATGGATGAGAATTCTGAATTAATCAGCCTGTATTACGGGGAAGAAGTAAGCGAAGATCAAGCGAATGAATTAGCTGATCAAATCATGGAACTTTATCCCAATATGGATGTTGAGGTTCATTATGGTGGACAGCCGATTTATTACTATGTATTATCAGTAGAATAAATGCTACAAACATTAATAGAATTAACGATTAATACTAGTAGAGTAAATGATATAAATATCAGTAGTACAAATGATACATTGATCAATAGTATAAACGATATAAATTAGAAGAGTAAAGAATAAATTATTAATTGAATAAATGATACAAAAGAAATAGACTTAAATTTAGTGGTTCGATAGTGAAAAGCGAACCACTATTTTAATACATAAGATTAGGGTTATCATAACTGTTAATAAAATATGCGGGGAAAATTAGGAGGTATGGATATGCAAAGAATTCCAAAGCAGGGGGAGATTTATCATCATTTTAAGGACAGGCTGTATCAGATAATTACTGTAGCTACACATACCGAAACTGGTGAAAAATTGGTGGTTTATCAGGCTTTGTACGGAGATTATAAATCATATGTTAGGCCACTTGAGATGTTTCTTAGTGAGGTGGATAGAGAAAAATATCCCAATGCAATGCAAAAATATCGATTTGAATTAAGAAGAACACAGGAAGGCGAGTTTGTTACAGCAGAATATAATGAAGAAAAGAATGACAGTAATAATGTGGTAAATAATATTACTTTAAACGCAAAAGATAATAAAGCAGAAAACATAAAAGAAAACATAAAAGATAACACAAAAGAGAACACAGATGATAATGCAAAAGATGATGTAAAAAGCGCAAAAGATAATGAAGAAAGTGCAAAAGAAAGTGCGATAGGAAATACTTTTCAGCTAAAGGATAAGCTTGGAAAACAATCAATGAAAGAGAATGTTACTAAGCAAGTGTTACAGACTCCTAATAATAATTTGAATAATGAGATTGAGGATATTGGGGTTAATTCTATCCTGTTGAAATTTTTGGACGCACAGTCCTATACGAAGAAGCTGGATATACTGACATCCAATATAAAACATTTGGATGACCGACTGATCAATGACATGGCGGTTGCCCTTGACTGTGCCGTTGATGAGGGTCCTCTTGAAATAAGAATACAGGGATTAATAAACTGTCTGCAGGCAATGCGCCGCTTTGAGGACAGAAGATTAAGATAAATATATAATTAATCAATATCATACAAGAGGTATTAATGGTGATATGATATATTAAGTTCGAAGGAGGATAAAGTGTGAATTATAAAATAGTTAATTCACGCTTGCAAGTTTGTGCTTGCACCCAAATTAACGGTATTTCGGCAGAATGGAGATTTATATGGGGAAGGAATTACGGACCGTTTGTTTTGATAAAGATTTACAGATTGAAGCATATTGGTTTAAAGGATTAATGCAGAAATTTCCTAACCACTTTCATGAGCATTATGTCATTGGTTTTATTGAAAATGGTCAGAGGCATTTGTCCTGTAAAAATAAAGAATATACGATTGATCAGGGAGATATGGTATTGTTTAATCCATTGGATAATCATACTTGTGAACAAATTAACGAAAAGACCCTTGACTACAGATGTATTAATATCAAATCCGAGGTTATGAAAAAAGCAGTATTAGAGATCACGGGACAGGAATATATGCCCTATTTTACACAGGCGGTAGTATTTCATAGTGAACAAATAGAACTGCTTCGTGAATTACATATTGCAATCATGGAAGAACAAACGGACTTTAAAAAGGAAGAAACTTTTATATTTTTGATGGAGCAGCTGATTGAGGAATATACGCAGTCATATTCCCAAATGGAAGCTGTTAAAATGGATACGGGTATTCAAGCGGTTCGGGATTATCTGGATCAACATTATGCGGATCGTATTAATCTTGATCAACTTAGTGAAATATCTGATATGAATAAGTATTCCCTACTTCGTGCCTTCACAAAGCTTCTTGGTATTACTCCTTATCGTTATTTGGAAACAGTGCGGATCAATAATGCTAAAAAGTTGCTGGAATCCGGTGTGGAGCCAATTGAGGCAGCCATGCAGACCGGCTTTGTTGATCAAAGTCATTTTACAAATTTCTTTAAGGAGTTTATCGGGCTAACGCCCAAGCAATATCAGAACATATTTATCATCACAGAAAGGAAATTATGAAAAATAATAAGCATGCAGCAGGACATTTATTAGCAACCCTTACAATTATAATATGGGGGACAACTTTTATATCAACAAAGATTTTACTACGAGATTTTACTCCGATAGAAATACTGTTTTACCGTTTTACCATTGGATTATTAACTCTTATCTTGATCTATCCGCGCCGGTTGAAAATTACAAATATGAAACAAGAAATAACCTATGCCTGTGCCGGTCTCTGTGGATTAACACTCTATTATTTACTCGAGAATATTGCACTGACCTATTCTATGGCTTCTAATATATCGGTTATCATATCGATAGCACCTTTATTTACAGCTCTTTTCGCAAGCCGCTTTCTAAGTGGTGAAAGGCTTAAAATAAACTTCTTTATCGGTTTTGTTACAGCAATTACTGGTATCTTTTTAATCAGCTTTCAAGGAAGTTCAGAAATTAAGGTAAACCCAATCGGTGATTTTATGGCCTTACTGGCTGCAGCGGTATGGGCTGTCTATTCTGTACTTACGAAAAAGATCAGTGCGTATGGGCATCATACAATCCAGACGACAAAACGGATTTTTTTCTACGGAATATTATTTATGATACCGGCTTTATTTATCTTTGATTTTAAACTTGGCCCGGAACGGTTTCAAAGTCCGGTTAACCTGTTTAATATCCTATTTTTAAGTCTGGGAGCATCAGCAATGTGTTTTGTAACCTGGAATTATGCTGTTAAGGTTCTTGGTGCTGTAAAAACAAGTATTTATATTTATATAACCCCGGTTATTACAGTGATAACCTCGGTTATTATTTTACATGAAGTAATTACGGGAGTATTAGTAGCGGGTGCATTATTAACTATGGCAGGTCTTTTTATTTCGAAAAGTGAGATTGGATTAAAGAAGAAACTATCGCATATAAAAATACAGAAAACAGAGCAGTAAATTGTTATATTAGAAAGAATTATATTACAGCAGAGATAACATGATAGATAAACAAATACATTCTTTAGTGTAATTATTATATGGGAAAAAATTATGAAATTGCGAAACCATTTAAATTCTGCAATTATACACGGTATATGTATACCTATGCTCCAAGGTTTTCTTTGAAATAAATGTTTTAACACTTTAATTGTGCTCTGGAATAGTATCTGGTGTGTATACAATATTTACAATATATGAGATTCACAATTACCTATTTGCGAGCATCAATAAGGGGTGCCGGCCATGTCTAAAAAGCTAAGATTAGCAGAAAACATTTGACCGACACCCTTTGTGTAGTTTGTCAATACGTAAAATTGGTTACCAGGTGAAGGAGTAGCTTCCCTTGTGTTTTTTAGCTTTTACCTGGATGGTATAGGTTCCCGGATCCGAAAGAGTCACCTTGAATTTCTGAGTTTTCAAATAATGCCCTTCGTATTCATAAGCCTCTTTATCTTTAAATATGAATACATCAATTGAACCGGACTTTGTTACAATACTTACGGATACTTCTACGGTCTCGTTATCTTTCACCGTAATTTTACCTTCTTTTGTACCGTTTAACTGGTAATAGCTTGCTTCCATTTGCTTGAAGCTATTATTTTCGAAGGAGCCTATCTCTAAACTGGAGCAGCCATATAATCCGGTAATAATGGAAAACATTAATAATATAATAAAAATTTTTTTCATAATCAAACACCTTTCAGTTAAAAATATATGAAATATTTTTGTTGATATCATACAGGCTGTTATCTTATTATTCAAGGTTTAATTTCTTTTTAAATATAAAATTAGTAATTAAGTAGAATCCAGTTGTAAACGCTAATACAATCGCTATGGATATCGGCATAATTAAATATACTAATGCATTGTAATCATCGATATCATTTCCAATTGTTAATCCAGCAACTACCATGATTATAGTTGTAATAATCTGCAGCATAGTGTTGAGGACGACATAGGATACAACGGAACCGAGTATTTTATGACCGCTGAATAACTGACCGACAGCAATGGAAGCATAAACCTGAAGAATACCACTGGGGATACCGATGATAAGAGCTATAATAGTCTCTAGAATTAAAATGAAACCTTTATTGCCAAATACCCCTTTATATTCGATCCAAAATTGCTTTACCCCATCCCAGAAGAGATCAGCACGGCTTAATGTACCAAAATCTAGTAGGAGTGCAGCGATAATCACAATAATACTTATGAAAATCCATAAGGAACCGGCTATCAGCTTTGCATTAATTAACTGGTAGGGCTTTACCGGTAGGGTAAACATCAAATAACCTTCATCCGTAACCATATTTTTATAGAAGCGGAAAATTATGATTACTGAGGCTATGACAGCAATCGCTACATTTGCCAGTATAAATAATACGGTTATCGTTACGGGTAGCACGGCAAGGGCACCTTTGAAAAAATTCAAGCCCAATATGATACGATCCATAATCGATAGTGTAATAAGAACTAAATACAACGGTAATAGTAATCTTGCACATGCCTTCATTTCATATTTAAATAATTTACCTAACATTTGAATACCTCCCTGAATAATGCATCTATGGATTTTCCTTCTTTAGATCTGATATCGTCAACAGAAGCCTGAAGCGTAACTTTGCCATTTTTTATAAATACAACCTCATCCAATACCGTTTCAATATCAGAAATTAAATGGGTGGAAATGATGATCGTTGCATTTTCATTATAATTTGAGATAATAGTATTCAAAATATAATCTCTGGCAGCAGGATCAACCCCGCCGATTGGTTCATCCAGACAATATAGATCCGCTTTTCTGCTCATTACCAAAATCAACTGTACCTTTTCCTTGGTGCCTTTTGATAAAGTCTTCAGACGTCTTTCAGGATCCAGCTGAAGACGTTCCAGCATATCATAGGCTCTACTCCTATCAAAATCCTTATAAAAGTCTTCAAAGAAATCAACTGCTTCTGAGACGCGCATCCAATCAGGTAAATAAGTACGTTCGGGAAGGTAAGATACGATTTTCTTGGTCTCAACTCCGGGTTCCTTTCCATCAATGAAAAGCTTTCCGGAATTAGGAACCAATAAACCATTGATTAATTTAATTAATGTTGTCTTGCCGCTTCCGTTAGGACCCAGCAGACCAATGACATGGCCCCGCTCTAGGGTTAAATCCACATGATCAAGAGCGGTAATGCCTCCGAATTTCTTCGTTAATGATTTACATTCTAATATTGTATTCATCTAACATAACTCCCATCTGCGATTAACGCTTATTTTACTTTTATCACTTCATTTACTAATGCTATGGTTTCTTCCGGGTTAAAGCCAAGCTTATTCATCCGGTTAACAAAATCCTGTACCAGTTCCCTTGCGGATAATACTTTTAATTTATTAATCATAGTTTCATCCGAGGTTATGAATCGGCCACTAGTTCGGTTGGTGTATATTAATCCTGTTCGTTCTAGTTCCGAAAGGGCTTTCTGCATGGTGTTCGGATTAACAGTTGCTTCCGCTGCCAATTCCCTGACAGAAGGTAATTTATCACCAGGTTTATACTGTCCAGAGATGATGCCAGCCTGTATTTGCTCGATTAATTGAATATACACAGGACGTTCTGAATTAAGTACCCATTTCATTTCTTCAACTCCTTTCTTGTATCACTGTATTAAATGTATAATACAATAGTACAGTAATACAAATAAGATGTCAATATATAATTTATTATTGTTATTATTTAATTTAATTTTTTATTACTATTAACAGCCAACTATACTCTGGGGCACAGTGCCTCCTTCTCACACTGCTTGAACAGTACCGGTTTTGTGTGCCACAATCATACAAAGATGCTCGCTTATCGTATGCAAAACTGTTACTATATTTTTCAAACATACAGGAGGTTCTGTATCCGAGAATTTAGTTGGCTATGGTGAATCGTAATATTTTTTTCTTCTTTAATCCTAATCTATCGTTTATAATATTATTTAGTTGATTACATAGTCGGAGGTGAAGCATGGAAGCAAATGATAGAATTAAAATAATTAAAGGGATCGGAGATAAGACGGAGAAGTTATTATTAAAGCTTGGGATCGAGACAGTACAAGATTTGTTGGAGCATTATCCAAGAGGTTATGAAGAATTTGAACGACCAATACCAATTGCATATATTCAAGAAGGACAGATTACTGCGATTGAAGCTTCTCTGGTTGCAGCACCAAAGGTGAAAAAAGTCCGGAATCTCCAGATTATAAGTGCACAGGTTAAGGATTCCTCGGACCTATTGCATCTTACTTGGTTCAACATGCCTTTCCTTCAGAAAACCCTGCGATCAGGTTATCACTATATATTCCGAGGAAAGGTAATTCGAAAAAACGGGATACTTGTGATGGAACAGCCAAATATTTATCAGAAGGAAGCTTATTATAAATTACTAAAAATCCTACAGCCTGTTTATCCGCTGACAGAAGGTTTGACCAACACGGTGATTTCGAAGTCTATTAAACAGGCGCTTTCCGAGCTTTCTTTTGCAAAGGATTATATTCCCAAGCATATTGCGAAGGAATATACGTTGATGGACAGAACAAAAGCACTGAAGGAGGTACATTTTCCTAAGGATCGGGAAAGTATGATGAAAGCTAGACAGAGACTGGTTTTTGATGAATTTTTCCTGTACTCGCTAGCACTTCGTAAGCTGAAGGAGCATAAGTCATTACAGCATTCCGGATATCAGATGCAGGAGTATGGTGAATGTGACCAATTAATAGAAAGCCTGCCGTATCCGCTGACGAATGCTCAATTAAGAGTATGGCAGGAGATTAAGAAGGATATGCAGGGAGAATATGTCATGAACCGGCTGATCCAGGGGGATGTTGGATGCGGTAAGACAATACTTGCCGAACTGGCACTATTTGTTGCAGTAAAAAATGGCTATCAGGCTTGCTTCATGGTTCCGACTGAAGTACTTGCAAAACAACATCTGAATTCCTTAACGGAATTGTTCACGGAATTTGGAATTAACATCTGCTTGTTAGTAGGTTCTCAGACTGCAAAGGAAAAAAGAGAAGCGTATGAAAAAATAAAAACTCATCAGGCTGATATTATTGTTGGGACGCATGCCTTGATTCAGGAAAAGGTGGAATATGACAGTCTAGGACTGGTTATTACGGATGAGCAGCATCGTTTTGGTGTTAAGCAGAGAGAAACCTTAATGAATAAAGGCAGCAATCCTCATGTACTTGTTATGAGTGCAACACCGATTCCAAGAACTCTTGCAATCATTTTATATGGGGATCTTGATATTTCCGTAGTGGACGAGCTTCCGGCCAGGCGTCTGCCGATTAAGAACTGTGTGGTTGATACGAATTACCGACCGAGCGCTTATCGCTTCATAGATAAGCAGGTAGCCGCGGGCAGGCAGATTTATGTTATATGTCCAATGGTTGAAGAGAGTGAGGAGATGGAAGCAGAAAATGTAATTGATTATACGGAACGGTTAAAGGAATCTCTTTCTCCAAACGTTACGGTTGAATATCTTCATGGTAAGATGAAACCGAAGGATAAAAATAATGTGATGGAACGCTTTGCGAATGGTGACATTAGTGTACTGGTTTCCACAACAGTTGTTGAGGTTGGCGTTAATGTTCCGAATGCAGCTGTGATGATGGTTGAGAATGCAGAACGCTTTGGTCTGGCTCAACTACATCAGCTAAGGGGGCGGGTAGGCCGTGGAGAATATCAGTCCTACTGTATTTTTGTCTGTGGAAGCAGCAGTAGAGAGGCATGGGATCGGTTGGAAATTTTAAATAAATCCAATGACGGATTCTACATAGCTAGCGAGGATCTGAAACTTCGGGGTCCCGGAGATATCTTTGGGATAAGGCAAAGCGGTGAGCTTAATTTTAAACTTGGCGATATCTTTACTGATTCAAGTATCCTTAAGGCGGCTGCCCAAGCAGTGAAAGAACTTACGGAAACTGAAGTTGACCATATCTTTAAAACAAATCCATATCTGGAAGATAGAATACTGAATCGGAATACGGGTACATTATAAGTAATGAAAGAAAACCGCTTTGGATGTCATAAGTCAGGTATATGTAGGGAGATGAATATGTGTGCATATATATACATATGACTCGCCTTTCCTTTAAACGGTAACTTTCTTATTAAGTCTCAAAAGTGTAAAATGCTCGCAGCTGCTCACATTTTACTGTGTCTTAAACGAAAGAAAAGGCAACCGCTTTCAGCCGGTCTTCGTCATCTGTATATATATGCACACATATTCATCGATTTACCATATCGATGACTTATGACACCACTTAATATAAAATAAATATTAAATTATTATTAGAAATGTGAATATTTATTTAAAAGCATGGCAATATGTGTATTTTTCATGTATAATAGGAAAAGCAGTTGCGCTTAAAATATGAAGAGAAGGAATCGAATGATCTATGGCATCTAACGTATTTAATACAAATCAGATTAGGACCAAAGAATCAAAACTATCCCTGGTTATTCCTGTTTATCAGGAAGGAAGTCATATCAGGAATTCCATTGGCGTAATTGAAAATGTTCTGAAGGAAAACAATATCAGTCATGAATTTATATTAGTTGATGATGGATCAAAGGATAATTCTTGGGAAGAGATTAAGCTCCTTGCAAAGATGAATCAGAGTGTCACGGCATTACGTCTCAGCAGAAATTTCGGTAAGGAATCCGCCTTATGTGCAGGAATGGAATATGCGGATGGAGATATGATTCTGGTAATGGACGCTGATCTACAGCATCCTCCGGAGATAATTCCTAAGATGGTTGAAGCATGGCTTAATGAGGGCTATGATGTTGTTGAAGGAATAAAAAGTTCCAGAGGGAAAGAGAATTCTATCTATAAATTCTGTGCAAAATGCTTTTATTACATTATATATAAAACCTCGGATATTAATTTAGGTAAGGCTTCTGATTTCAAATTAATGGATCGTAAGGTAGTGGAAGCTTGGAAGGAGATGCCGGAACGAGCAACTTTCTTCCGAGGGATGACCGCGTGGCTTGGATTTGACCGTAAGCAGATTAACTTTGATGTTGCTGATCGTGTAAACGGCAAATCCAAGTGGTCATTTCTTCGTTTGATTCGTCTCGCAATGAATGCAATTACATCCTATACATCGGTACCGCTTCATTGCATTACGGTACTTGGAATTTTTATGTTTTTTGGAGCAGTCTTACTTGGTTTACAGACTCTTTATATGAAATTTACAGGAAAAGCAACCAGTGGATTTACAACAGTAATACTTCTTCAGTTGATTATCGGAAGTTCAATCATGATCAGTCTTGGTATGATAGGTATTTATCTTACCAAAATATATGCGGAAGTAAAAAGGCGACCCAGATACCTTATTTCAAAATGTGTTAAGGGAGGGGACAACCTTTCTGTTAATAACAATGAGCAAGTCCAAAGATGAAAGATAGTATAGAAATACCATAAAATTGTGACTTGGAGGAAATATTTTAATGCTCGGACTCTTATACATTATATTATGTTTTAGTGTAGGCTGGTCCATATGCACCTATGCTTTTCCTGGTTTAAATCATTTGACAGATACCGATTATTATAAAAGACGAATTTATGTCAGTCCATATATTCTGATGGTTCCTGCATGGTATGTAACGGGTACACTGGCTTTAACCTGGCCGACCTATCTGATTGCATATTTATTTGGCAGTAAGGAAGAGCCTTTATTCTATTCTAATTTGATTGTTATGCCGTTAGCATTCATATTTTCAGCGATGGCAATTTATTTGAATCGAAAGAAAAAACTTGAAAAATATAGTCTTATCTGTAAAAATAATAAGACGGTCAAGATAGAGGTTTTTCTTATAGCGGTTATAATAACCTTGGCATGCGTGTTAATGTGGACTACTTTTTTTGTAAAAGGTAACCTGCTTTATGTGGGTGTTTCAGTATTCAGTGATTTTTCTCCACATATCGGTATGATACGCTCATTTTCCTACGGAAATAACTTTCCTACAACCTATTCTCATTATGCAGGACAGGATATCAGATATCATTTTATGTTTCAATTTCTAACAGGTAATTTGGAGTACTTAGGACTGCGTATTGATTATGCTTTTAACCTGCCGAGTATTCTGAGCTTTGTCAGTGCATTCCTGCTTCTATATTTAATGGCGGTTAAAATAACCGGTAAAATTGGTGCAGGTATACTGGCGTGTTTGTTTTTCGCCTTTCGAAGTGCAAAAACACTATTTACCTACCTGGCGAATCTTACGCCGGGAACGGATATCTTAAAAGATCTGGCCGTCAACGGCGACTTTATCTCAGACACTCCTCATGAGGAGTGGGGATTGTGGAATTTGAATGTTTACTGTAACCAGAGGCATCTGGCATTTGGTCTTAGTGTAATGTTCCTTGTGCTGCTTCTTTTTTTACCAAACCTTTTTAATATGTTCGAAGACTTAAGGTCTTCCTTTATGAAGCAACAAAAAGGGTTTTTATCAAAGCTGTCTCGGGCAATGAAAACGATATTTTTTACAAAAGACGGATGGATAGTACAGGATTTGCGAGGGGCAATTGCCAGTGGTATCTTATTGGGCAGTCTGGCATTTTTTCATGGAGCAGCAGAAATCGGCTGCCTAATGATCCTGTTTGTAATGGCTATTCTATCGAAAAGACGGCTAGAATATCTAATTGTAGCTGTAATTACGTTGTTTTTATCAACACTTCAGACCCATCTGTTCATTCATGGTTCTGTCGTTTCCACACAGTATTTATTTGGCTTTATTGCAGAAAATAAGACCTTGTTTGGTGTTGCTTCCTATTTGGGCCGTTTACTTGGAATTCTTCCTTTGGTTTTACTGGCAGCCTTTTGTCTTGAAAAGGGTGTGGGAAGATATCTAATACTCGCATTTACGGTACCGCTTGTATTTGCTTTCACAATATCCCTGACAGTTGATGTTACGGTTAACCATAAATACATTATGATGAGCTGCATCCTTCTTGGCATTTTTGCCGCGGCACTCATTATGAAAATGTTTGAGCAAAAAGATTTTCTTATGAAATGTGTAGGGATATTGCTTGTCATATGCTTGACGGCAACGGGAGTTTATGATTTTATCACTGTGTTGAAGAAAAACCAACCTGAGACTGCTATAGTACTTGATCTCAACGATCCTCTTACCGAGTGGATTCATGAGAACAGTAACTCTAAGGATCTGTTTTTAACCTCCAGCTATGCACTTAACCAGGTGGTGCTTGGAGGAGCAATGCTTTATGAGGGTTGGTCTTATTTCCCTTGGTCTGCCGGATACGACACGGATTATCGCTTGGAACAGGTTAAATTGATGTATGAGGCGCCAACACCTGGTGAACTACAGATGCTAGTACTAAAGAATAACATCAGATTTATCATTGTTGATAAAGATACGAGAACAAGTGATTTTTATAAAGTAAATGAGAATAATATTAAAGCTACCTATCAATGTGTGAAAAGCTTTGGTGAAGGTGAGCAGATGACTTCGATTTATGATACACAAAAGTCGATGAATTAAAAGATACGATTTGATAACATAATATTCTAAGATACGCAAAGCGTAATCCAAACTAATATGCGATACGTTATATGGCAGAATGGAGGAAACATGAACTTTAAATATGTTATTGTAGGAGCAGGTCTGGCAGGACTTACAATGGCGGAACGAATTGCGAATGAACTTAATGAGAAGGTACTAGTGATTGAAAAAAGAGGACATATCGGAGGAAACATATATGATTCGTATAATGAAGACGGTATTCTGATTCATAACTATGGACCACATATTTTTCATACAAATGACCGTGACGTATATGAATATCTGTCAAAGTTTACAAAATGGAATGACTTCTGGCACAGAGTTCTGACCTATGTTGATGGCAATCTGGTTCCTATGCCGATAACGGTGGAAACAATAAATAAGCTGTACAATTTGAAACTTGATTGTTCCCAGGTTGAGGATTTCTTAAAGAAGCAGGCTGTTGATATCAAGGAAATCAAGACCAGTAAGGATGTCGCGCTCAGTAAGGTTGGAGAAGACATCTATCAGAAGATATTTGAGAACTATACAAAAAAACAGTGGGGTATTGATCCGGGAGAGCTAGATACCTCTGTTATCTCAAGAATTCCGATACGATTAAATAGGGATACCAGATACTTTAATGATAAATATCAGGGAATGCCGACACATGGTTACACGAAGATGTGTGAAAAGATGCTTGAAAACAAGAATATTAAGCTTCTGTTAAATACTGATTATAAGGAGATCATAGATCAGCTGCAGTATGAGACCTTAATCTACACTGGAGCTACGGATGAATTCTATGATTACAAACATGGCAGGCTTTCTTATCGAAGTATTAATTTTGTATTTGAAACACTTGATATAAAAGATTATCAGGAAGCACCCGTAGTTAATTATCCAAATGATTACGATTATACCAGAATCACGGAATACAAGAAGCTGACAGGACAGAGACACGATAAGACTACCATTGGAAAGGAATTCCCCTGCAGTGAAGGAGAACCTTATTACCCATTTCCAACGAAGGATTGTAAAGCACAGTTCTCCCTGTATGAGGAGGAAATGAATAACGAGAAGAAGATTATATTCATTGGGCGTCTGGCAGAGTACCGATATTATAATATGGACGGTGTTGTCCGCAGAGCTCTGGATGCCTTTAATCAAATGGTTAAAAATAAGTAGATTAATGGAGGATAAATGGGTAAGTGAATAGTGTAATAAAGAGAATTATATTATCAGTTGTAGCGGTCTTATTATTTATATCGGGCTTCTTCCTACTGAAGGGTGACTATGTACCATTCCTTCGATGGTGGGCTACACAAGCATACATCGGAATTATATTTATTCCCATATCGGCCGTATTATTCTCCGGATTTAATGACAAGGGATATTTGTTCTCCAAAGCAATTGGTATCGCAGCAGTAGCATATATAATGTGGCTTTTATCCTCGCTGCATATTATGAAATTTACACCTGCTTCTTGTATCATTAGTGTAGTGGTTGGTTTATATATCAATGTTACCGTACTTATACTAATATTAAGGAAGCGAAAGAAGGAGCAGAATACCGGAATATCATATTCTTTTCTTAAGGATAACGTAATTGACCGAATTCTAACTGAAGAAGTGTTATTCTTTGCTTTGTTTTTGCTCTTTACTTACATCAGAGGGTTTAAACCTGAGGCATATGGAACAGAGAAGCCAATGGATTATGGCTTTATGACCAGTATGATACGTAATGATTATATGCCGCCGACCGATTTGTGGTTTTCAGGAGGTACGATAAATTATTATTATATCGGACAATATATAGCAACTTTCTTAACAAAGCTTTCCTTTGTGAAAGTATCCTCGGGCTATAATATCATGTTGATGATGGTGGGAGCCTTAGCCGTAGTATTGCCTTACTCACTTGTGAATAATATGACCCGTCATTTTCTGAAGCAGAGGGAAAAGAATAACAGAGATATTCCACATATCTGCGGTGCGTTGGCAGGTATCGGGGTATGTTTAGCCGGAAATATGCATTATCCTACTTTTAGGTGGCTGGAACCCGCAGTACGTAAATTTTTTGGTATTACTGCAAATACGAAAAAATACTGGTTTCCTGACGCAACAAGATTTATCGGTTACCATCCGGAAACCCATGATAAAACAATTCATGAATTTCCCTGTTATTCCTTTGTGCTGGGAGACCTTCATGCACATGTAATCAATATTATGTTTGTACTTACGGTACTGGGGTTGTTATTTGCATGGCTCTGTAAACGCAAAGAACATAAGAATTTGGAAATACCGTGGTGGAAAGAAGTTTTCAGTCCGCAGATAATAGCAATTTCATTTTTTATCGGACTCTTCCACACCACAAATTACTGGGATTTTCCAATTTATTTTATTGTTTCAGGCGCAATTATTCTATTTACTAATCTAATTGTATATAATTTTAGAGGAAAAGCCCTTGGGGTTACTGCATTACAGGGTGTCTTAGTTATTGTTCTTTCTGAACTGGTAAGCTTACCGTTTACCTTACGCTTTGATCAGATTTCCACTGGGCTGAAGATCTCGTTTGCACATACCCCTTTGAACCAGATGATCATTCTGTGGGGATTACCTATATTCACGGTAATAGCTTTTATTTGCTTTATGATAGCCAATTTTATAAGGAAAAGAAGACGGGATCATTCTTTGGGGCAGAAGAATAGTTTACCGGGATTATTAGCTTTTATGGAAAATCTGACTGATACAGATTTGTTTATTATTACCATCGGCCTGTGTGCGATCGGACTAGTACTAATGCCGGAAGTAATCTATATTCAAGATATTTACAATGGAGATTATAAGAGAGCAAATACCATGTTCAAGTTGACGTATCAGGCATTCATTATGTTTGGTATCTGCTTTGGATATATTTTTGTTAGACTTCTTATCTATGGAGAGACAAAGCGTCAGAGAAAGGTTGCAGTTACAGGACTAGTACTGTTTTTATTTTCTTCATACTATGTTCAGAACGCGGTAGGTGCATGGTATGGTAATATATTCAATATAAATGGTTATAAAGGGCTTGACTGTACAGCATTTATGAGCACTAGTACTAATTATCAGGATGATGTTGAGGCGATTAACTGGCTGAATGATCATATTAAGGGAACTCCTGTGGTATTAGAGGCAAATGGGGACAGTTATTCCGATTACGAGCGAGTATCCGTTATGACAGGGCTTCCGACGGTACTGGGATGGCGAACTCATGAATGGTTATGGAGATCGGATCCCGATACACTGGATGTAAGAGCGGAGGATATTAAAACAATTTATACTTCTGCTAATGCAAAAGCAGTAAGAGAACTGATTGAAGAATATCATATATCATATATCTATGTAGGGAAGCTGGAGCAGGATAAATTTACGAATATGAATCATAGCTTTATAAAAAAGCTGGGCGAAGTAGTATATTCAAGCCCTGCTTTGCACGATAAAAATTATGAGACCTATATTGTTAAGGTACAGGAATAGCCAATGATATAACATAAGTAAATACTGACTTAGTGACTGAAGGGGAGTTAATATGCAAAAAAATAATAATAAACTGACTAACGTAAGAAGGATACTGCTTCTTCTAGGATTAACAGTTATAATATTCTGTACAGGAATTGGCTGGAGTACAGTTGAAGCAAAATCAAAAGATATTTATAGGATTAAAATTAATCGAGTATATAATACAATAACAGTTTATCAAATGGATGATGAGGGTAAATTTACGAAGCCGATTAAAGCAATGCTTTGCTCTGTTGGAACCGGCGGTAGGACAAAAACGGGAACCTTTTACACGAAAGCAAAATACCGATGGAAATTATTGATGGGAAATGTATGGGGACAGTATTCTACTAGGATTGTCGATGGTATTCTGTTTCACTCGGTATATTATTATGGAGAGAAAAATCCATCTACACTTGCAACCAAAGAATTTAATAAGCTTGGTACAACAGCTTCTCATGGCTGTGTACGTCTTTCGGTAAAGGATGCAAAATGGATTTATGATAATTGTGCTGTTGGTACTGCCGTAACGATATATGACGATAAAAAAAGTCCTGGACCTCTCGGTAAACCGGATCCGATCAAGGTGGCATCCAATGTTCGGTGGGATCCAACGGATCCGGATAAGAATAACCCTTTTTTAAAAAAACAACCGGCACTAAAAGGGGTAAAAAGTCAGACCATCGAATTTAATGAAAAAATTAATCTATTAAGTGGTGTAAAAGCAACTTCTTCCTATGGAACAAATATTTCATCACTAGTTAATGCAAATGGAAAGGTTGACTCTTCAAAACCTGGAAAATATAAGATTACATATTCGGTTAAGGATGCTTTGGGGAAAAAAGCATCAAAAGAAATAACAGTTACAGTATTAAATAATAAAATAAAGCCAGATTTGGAAGGCATTAAAAATAAAATTGTTAATATGGAGGTGAAGATAAACAAAGAGTTTGCCCTAATTGGCGTAAAAGCATATTTAATGGATAAAAAGATTGATACTAAGTTGATCAAAGTAACAATTGATAAAAACAGTGATTCGGAATATAAAATCACTTATGAACTAAGCGTTGGTAACGGACCGTCAGTAGTAAAGAAATCCATAATTACAGTTGATAAGGAAGGACCTGTAATTCATGGTATTTCTGACTTGACCATGGAGCAAGCGGGGGTTCCAACGAAAGAAGATGTCATGAAAAACATAACAGTAAGTGATAATTATACTTCATCGGCAAAGATCAAGCTAGATGTTACACTTACAGATAATCAGGACGGTACCTACTTAGTAACCTATATGGCGACAGATGAAGCTGGTAATACGACAACCAAGCAGGCCAAATTGGTGATTAAATTGGAATAAATCGCATTAATCTGATATTATTGTATAGGGGAGCGATATATTTGATATTAATTAGAATTAATGAAAAAGTTTCAAGAATGGTAATTCTTTTTGACTGGTTTATCATTTACAGTTTCCTAGGATGGCTGTATGAAACCATTTTTTGTTCCATAGAACAGGGGAGATATAATGAACGAGGGTTCTTATACGGACCGGTTTGTCCTATCTATGGAGTGTGTATTGTTTTGGCGATATTACTGTTTTCCGACAGAGTTAAAAATAATTTAGTATTATTTTTAACTTGTGCTTTCTTGGCATCCAGTGTAGAGTATATAGTATCCTTTGCGATGGAGAATATATTTGGAAGACGCTGGTGGGATTATTCCAACCAACTGTTTAATCTCAATGGTAGAATATGTCTTGGCGCTGCAATTGTATTTGGTCTGATTGGCATTGTAATCATTCGCTATTTACACCCTAAGCTTATGCGCTTTATGTATGTGAATTTGAATGAAGAATTATTAAAAAAAGCATCTAAAATTTTATTTACAATTTTTTTATTTGATTTATTCGTATCTATTAAAATGAGTTTATAGCACAAGTCCGTTGTTACGGCAGGAAGGAGAAATTAATGAACAAATATAGTGAAATCACCCCTGAGATTAAGGAACTGGCCGACTTATGCAAAAAGAATAATATAATAAATCCTGATTTATATGCAAAATATGATGTGAAGCGTGGGTTGAGAGATGTCAGTGGTGAAGGTGTATTAACCGGATTGACAGAGATTTGCGATATAATATCCCATACTATCGTAGATAATGAATATATTCCTTGTGAAGGCAAATTATATTACAGAGGAATTGATGTTGAAGAATTTATTAATGGATTTATCGAAGAGGGAAGGTTTGGCTTTGAAGAAGCAACCTACTTATTACTCTTTGGAAACCTCCCCACCAAGGATCAATTAAGTCAATTTAACAGCCTTTTGGAGAAATACAGAGAGCTTCCACAATCCTTTGTGCGTGATATCATTATGAAAGCGCCCAGTCAGGATATGATGAATACGTTAGCAAGAAGTGTTCTCACCCTTTATTCCTATGATGAAAAGGCAGATGATATATCAATAGAAAATGTACTTCGCCAGAGTTTTCAGCTGATTGCGGTATTTCCTTTACTATCGGTATATGGATATCAAGCTTACAGTCATTATTATCAGGGAAAAAGTCTAGTGATTCACCCTCCAAAGGAAGGACTTTCTACGGCAGAGAATATTTTATATATGTTAAGACCTAATATGAAATATACACAGTTAGAAGCAAAAATACTGGATATTGCTTTGGTTCTGCACGCAGAACATGGTGGAGGTAATAATTCAACCTTTACAACTCATGTGGTAACCTCTTCCGGAACTGATACTTATTCATCCGTAGCAGCTTCCCTTGGTTCGCTGAAAGGACCGAAGCATGGAGGTGCAAACATCAAAGTTATGAAGATGTTTGACGATATGAAAGAAAATATAAAAAATTGGGAGGATGAAGAGGAAGTAAGCACTTATCTTACCGATTTGTTGAATAAGAAGGCATTTGATAAATTAGGTTTGATCTATGGTATGGG